>CAZLYG010000063.1:0-15692 GCA_964563075.1 uncultured Steroidobacteraceae bacterium
GGCTATGCAGCCGCACTGAGCGGGGCTACCTCGAACAATCAGGGCCTGCAGAATGCCGGAGAGATCGGCATGGCGATCGGGCTCGTCAGCGGGCTCTTCTCCGCTGCCATGACCCCGGCTGCCGACACTCGTGCGTGGAGAAGTTTGCCGGGCGGAATTTCGCTCGTGAGTGGAGAGGCGCGAGCCGGGGTCGCCCCGGCGCTCACCTTCAGCGTCGGTGGCGAACAGAGCTCCGCAATCCTGAGCGCACAGTCTGGCAAGTGCTCGATCGCATGGGGCCGGACGCTGAAGAGCGCTCTGGCGAATGCGCCGAATGTGTCGAATCCCGTTCTGGCCGAGTCCAAGCACGAAGCCGTGAATGGCCAGTTCCGCTCGATGCTCAGCTCGACGTTCGAGGATCGTCCGGCCTCCTCGGTGGCAAGCACCGCCTCCACCAAGGAGCCCTGATGCGCACCCTGACTGTCATGGTGGTTGTCCTGGGAGCAGTCCTGGCCGGGGGCTGTACGACGCTCAAGCCGGCACTGGTGGCGAAATGCAAGATGCCCTGGAACCCGCGGCCCAATCACGACGGGGCCCCGGCGCTCGTGGGGCTCGAGTATGGCGAGCACGCCAGTCCCATTCCGTTGGACTCGGTGCAGTTCAGCAGCATGGATGCGGCCAAAAGCCTCTCGATCCAGCGGCTGTCGGCAGTTCGGACGCCGACCAACACTGTGGAGGTGGCGGCGCGCTTTATCTCCTGCGAAGACAAGCCGTTTGCTGTACGGGTGCGTACCTCGTTCATGGACGCCGCCCAGGCACCCACTGAACAGGCTTCTGGTTGGCAGACGATCTACCTGCAGCCACACCTCACGGCCGCTTACTCGGAGCACTCCATCTCCACGAAAGTGGCCAACTACCTGATCGAGATCATGCCGCAGTAGGCGAGGCCACTCATGAGACCGTTCCGACTGCTCGCACCTGCTTTGCTCGTACTCGCTCCCCTTTCGATGTGCGTGCTGAGTGCCGTGCCTGCAGCGGCGGGGGCGCCGGAGGACTCGAGCCAAGCGTTCCGCGCTCGGTACGAGGCTTCCGGCGCCCCGCGCGTCATGGTGTTCTGGAATGTCTCGTTCAGCGATCAAACCCGGAGTGCGTCGCAGCAGGTCGAGATCACACGCGACATTGTTCCTGGCGAGATGCAGGAAGGCGGCGGCGCGAGTGGTCCCGGCCAGATGCACACGACGACCACTCGGACGATCGATCCCGAGAAGCGTCATACGGGTCTGAGCGAGCGTGACGCGGCTCGCCTGGAGTCTGCTTTTCGCGAGGGGCTCCGCGGTGCGGGTGTGAAACTCATCGACAGGGCTAAGAGCGTCCGCTTCATGGCGGCCGACCGCGATCGCAACGGCGTGGATCCCAAGCTCATTGAGACCGATGCCGTGCGTGCCAACACCGAGCTCCTGCTCGAAGTGCTGCTGGTGCCGGACTTCATGTCACCGTTGGGCCGAGGCTTCATCGTCCGCGCCACCGACGTGAAGGACGGAGCCGAAGTCGCCCATGTCTACACGATGGCGATGCCCGCGCTGCCTGCGCCCACGGGTCATTACGAACTCACCGACGACGGTTTCCGCTGGCAGAATGCGCCGCCTCAGATCCCGACGCCCGAGCAGATCGGCACCACGCTCGCCGACGAAGTGCTTACGGCGCTGGAGCCGGCGCTTTCGCAGATGCAGGCGCGGCCCCGCTCACGAAACTGATCCCCTCCCAGGAACCAGGGGCCGAGTTCGTTCACCACCGGCTCTTGCAACGAAGGATGCGTGCCATGTCATTCAGTCAGAAGCGTCGCGAGCGGAGCCGCTGAGACCGGCCTCGGACAGCTGTCCGTTCAATCCACCATCCCCTTCAGGGATGATGACCGCATGAACGCTGCGCTGCAGGAGCACCGTCCCATGTTGGAAGAACGGGTGGCAAGGATCGAGCCGGATGTCGAGCATCTCAAGGTCGACGTCGCCGAGATCAAAGGCGACCAGCGAGGGATGCGGCAGGAGCTGAATGGCCTGCGGGATGATTTCAATTCCTTCAGGGTCGAGGTCACTCGTGAATTCGGGAAAGTGCACACCGGCACAGAGACCCTGCGCACCGCCATCGAGCAGAACAAGCGCTGGATGATCGTTGCCGGCGCAGGGCTACTCGGGACTGTACTCGCTGCGTTCGGAGCGCTGGGTCGGGTGATGAAGTGGTTCTAAGCCGTACTCACCGCCCCGGCCGCATGACACTCCGCCCACGCCGCCGGTACGGTGCTCATTCGAGTGCATTGCGATGCGGGCCGCGGCGGGCCGAATGTGATAACCGCTTGAAACGCTCATGGCGCCTCTCTGACTTGGGTCAGGCGTGCGGCAAGGAAATGAAGGACAAGGTGTTGGTGCTCTGAACCTCAGGCGTTGCGCTCACCGTGAGACAGAATCACGGCGAGCGCGCCTCGCCAACCCTCGTGCTGCGGCTCCTCACGTAAGTTCGCTCGCGGTAAAAGTACGCGACGGCTATGAATAGCGTCGCCACCACCGCCATCAGCTTCGCAAAAAACATGAAATAGGCGGGCCCAACGAGAGCATAGGTAGAAACCTGCGCGTGCTGAGCATCGAATGAGCCACGGGTCACGGTCGGTGAACGGTCTTCTGCATTGAGCAGGCTCACGCGCCCATGCTCTGCGTCCACACTACCGACAATGAACGTCCCTTCGAGCGACTCGCTCTTCCCGTCCGCCTTCACGACATACACGCCGGCCTGTCCGCCGAAGTCGATCTTCTGGCCCGGCACGATCGCGGCCGCGTTCGCGAGGTGCACCCAGGTCGGCGATCCCACTTCGATGGATGAGGCCGCGAGCGGCCGGACCATGTAGTGATTCACCGCCGCGGTGAACAGGTTGCCGATGCTTATGGAGAAATAGAACAGAGCCATGATGAAGCTTTTCATCGTCAGCGGCGCCTGCTTGTAGGAGAACTCGAGCCCCGTGATCGACACGAGCACTTCACCGCAGGTGAGAATGGCGTAGGCGAGGATCTGCCACCAGATGCTGACGACGTGGCCACCCTGGATGCGCGACTCGATCCAGGCAATCACGATGAATGAGCTCGCCGTGACGAACAGGCCGACGGCGATCTTGCGCAGCGGCGTGACGGCGAACACTTTCGACCACAGCGGATATACGACATAACTGAAGAGCGGCGCGAAGATCAGGATGAACACCGCGTTCACGGCCTGTATCTGCGCCGGCAACAGCGTGATGCCGAAGCCGATGTTCTTGTCCATCAGCGAGGAGCGCGCCTGCAATGACCAGCTCGTGCCGTTGCTCTGGTCCCAGAGCGACCAGAAGAAGGCAATGAACAGGTAGATGATGACGAGGTTGGCGATGGTCTTGAGGCCAATGGCCCCGAAAACATCCTGCAGCCAGACCTTGCCCGCGGGTGGCACCACGGCGTAACGCTTGCGTCCGAACCAGAAGACTACGGTCGCAAGCACCATCATCACCGCGGGCGCGCCGAAGGCCACTGTGGGGCCGTATTTGGGGAGCAGCCACGGACACAGCAGGATGGAGATCGTCGACCCGGCATTGATCGCCAGGTAAAACCAGCTGAAAGCGCGCTCGATGAGCTGCTGATTGGCGTCGGTGAATTGATCGCCCACGTTGGTAGCCACGCATGGCTTGATCCCGCCCGTGCCGAATGCCACCACGAACAGCCCGATGGCCAGGGCATGGGAGTCGCGGCTCAGGGCCAGGAGTACGCAGCCGACGGCATAGACGATCGAGAACCCGAGGACGGTGCGGAATTTGCCCCAGAACACGTCCGATACGATCGCGCCCAGAAGCGGGAAGAAATAGGCGCCGGACTTGAACAGGGAGGCCCAGGTGGTCGCTCGGGCTTCGCCGAACTGCAGGTATTGCACCAGGAACAGCGCGAGCATCGCGTTGATCCCGTAGAAGCAGAACCTTTCGGCAAACTCATTGACGACGATGAAGGGGATGCCGCCGGGCATTCGGGCCGCCTCGGGGGTGCTCGCGGAGCGCATTTATTGGCACTCCATAAGGTCGGTCGTGGCAACACCCCGGGCAGGGGACTTGATGTAGGCCTCCAGGGCCGCCGAGCTTCGATCCAATCCTTCCCCCCTCGCCTGCATTGCCCGCGTGTCGGGCGGTTCCGGGGCTTGGCCGTCTGGCGGCAGCACCCGAGGGCCGGGAGTGCTACCCTCGGCCCTTCCGGCTACGCTGAATTGTATAAGGCCGCTAGGGGGAATGCAGTGAACACTGATCCGCGCGAAACACTGGCCAAATCCTCGATGTGCTGGCTGCAGATTGCGGCCGTCATCATCACCATCGGGCTGAACGGCCTGGACGGGTTCGACGTGCTCTCCATGAGCTTCGCGCTCCCTGGCGTTGCCAAGGAATGGGGCGTGCAGCCGGGCGCACTGGGCATTCTCGCCTCCATGGGCCTGCTGGGCATGGCCATCGGGTCGCTGTGGCTGGGCGGCGTCGCCGATCGCTTCGGGCGGCGCAGCACGACACTGGGTTGTCTGGTCGTCATGACCTTCGGCATGTTCATGGCCACTACGGTAACGAACGTCACGGAGCTGGCGGTCTATCGCGTGTTGACGGGCCTGGGGATCGGCGGCCTGCTCGCGGCGATCAACGCGATCGCGGCGGAATTCTCCAGCAGCAAGCGGCGCGACCTGTCGGTGACGATCATGTCCATCGGCTACCCCGTGGGCGCGGTGCTCGGCGGAGTGATCGTGCAGCAGCTTCTGAAGGGTCACGACTGGCGCGCGGTGTTTTATTTCGGCGCGGGAATCACCGCGGTTTTCATTCCGCTCGTGCTGCTGTTCGTGCCTGAGTCCGTTTACTGGCTGGTCCGCAAGCAACCTCCCGGCGCGCTCGAGAAGGTCAACAAAGCGATGGCGCGTATGGGCCATTCCGCCGTGACGTCGCTGCCGGTGATTTCACCGGAGGTGCGCAAGCGTGCGTTCAGCGATATTTTCACCCCGGGCTTCCTCGGACTCACGGTTCTTGTGTCGATCGTCTATTTCTTCCACGTCACGACCTTCTACTACGTCGTTACATGGGCACCGAAAATCGTCGTCAACATGGGCTTCACGGCGTCGCAGGGAGCCGGTGTGCTTGTCTGGGCGAATGTGGGTGGTGCGATCGGCGGAATTGCCGTGGGCATTCTCTCGCAGCGCTTCGCGCTCAAGGCCATCACGATCACGACGATGGTTATCGGCTGTATCACGGTCATTATCTTCGGCCGATCCCCACACGAGTTGCAGACAATCTCGCTGCTGATCGCGATCTCCGGCTTCTTTACCAATGGCGCGATCTCCGGAATGTATGCGATTTTCGCGAAGGCTTTCCCGACTCATGTCCGCGCGTCGGGGACCGGAGTGGCGATCGGTATCGGACGTGGCGGGTCCGTCATCGCTCCGATCATCGCCGGCTATCTGTTCCAGGGCGGGGTCAGCTTCCCGACTGTGTCGGTGATCATGGCCGCCGGCTCGCTGTGCGCCGCTGTGTTGCTGACCATGCTGAAGCTCAAGCCCGATCAAGCTGAGCACCTCCCTGAAGGCGCGCCACTCGGCGGCGCTACCGCCGCCTGAGATTGGCTGGTGCGGGCGAGCGGCAGCTCGCCCGCACGCAAGCTCGTGCGCGACTGCCGCACGACTCTTTATGTCCTCCTAATTTCCGATGCCCCGATCCCTCTGACGAGGGAGAGCGCGTCCCAACCCGCGCCCGCTCATCCACCATTCAGCCTCGCGCGGTTAGCTTGCCGCTCGCCGCGCTGAAGCTGCGGTATTCGTAGCATCGATGCCACAAGGAACTTTCGTTCCGGTGCGCGATTCTATACGGCCTTGAAACGCGTCTTGCCGTGGTTCGTTGTGGTGCAGCTACACATGTCGACCCTGCGGTGACGCCTTAGCGAGAATGGAGAATGGGGATGAACAAACGATGGATGGTCTGTGGAGCTCTGCTGCTGGTGCCTGCACTCGCGGCGGCCGACGATCAGGTAGGTCAGTGGTATATCGTTCCACAGGCGGGAGGCATCGTCACCGATCACAAGCGCGACGCCGGTAACGCCGCCATCTTCGGAGCGGCCCTGGGTTACAACTTCTCCCGATTTTTCAGCGCCGAGATCGCTGGCAACGAAGCCAAAGTCACCGATCATCGTAACGGCGGCGACCTGAAGTTGGATGGCCTGTCCGCCGATCTGCTGGCGGTCCTTAATCGCGGCAATCCCTTCGCGCCGTTCATCTCGGTCGGCGGGGGAGTGGTGGAGGAAAGTCCCGCATTCATCACTGGCTCCAAGCACGCCATGGGCGAGGCGGGTATCGGGGCAATGTGGAAGTTATGGGAAGGCCCAACGAGCAGCTTCTCGTTGCGCCCGGAGATCAAGGCACGCCTGGAGTCCGTGGGTGCCGGTCATACGACTGACTATCTCGGCTTGCTGGGCTTTCAATTCTCCTTCGGCGGAACACCTCCGCCAGCTCCAGCGGCTGCAGCTCCTCCGCCCCCACCACCGCCGCCGCCTCCGCCGCCAGTGGCGCAGGCAGCGCCTCCACCGCCGCCGGTCAACGCCCGTTGTCCGCAAGGCGCGCCTCCGGGAGCGGCGCTGGATCAGTACGGGTGCCCGCAGAAGGGATCGATCACGCTCGAGGGCGTGAACTTCGAGACCAACTCCGCGACTCTCACTACCGATTCATACCCCGTACTGGACAAGGTCGCAGCCGGCCTGGTGCAGCATCAACGCCTGCGCGTAGAGGTGCAGGGGCACACGGATAGCACGGGCTCAAAGGCCTACAACATGGCGCTCTCGGCGAAGCGCGCGGATGCGGTTCGAGAGTACCTCCTGCACAAAGGCGTGAGCCCGCAGCAAATGGTCGCCAAAGGCTACGGCCCGACCCAACCTGTCGCGTCGAACGCCACGAAGGAAGGGCGTGCCAAGAACCGCCGTGTGGTCATGGAAGTCCTGGAGAATCCGGGCGATGTGGAGGTCAAGGGGGCGGGGTCGGCCGAGATCCAGTAGCAGTAGACTCATTCGCCTCGAGGGCAGGCCGCGGCTCCGCACAGGGCCGCGGCCTTCCTTTTGGGCGACCGTCCCGTTCTCGCCGATGCCTTCGGCACTGTGGTAGCGTAGCGGCGCGCACACGGCGATCTCGAGTGTCGGCACCTGGGAGGTTGCAAATGCTTACACGCCGGTTCCTCGCCCTCGTTCCTGTGGTGGTCCTCGGGTTGTTGTTGTCGCAGGGCTGCGGCAACATGGCCCACGCGAAAGATGCCGCTACCGCCGCCATCGCGAAATTCCACTCCGATCTGGATTCCGGCGCCTTCGATGCGATCTGGAACGATACGGACGATGCGTTCCGCAACGCCAGCAAGCGCGAGCAGTTCCAGAAGCTCCTCGACGCAGTGCACCGCAAGCTCGGTCGCGTGACGCAGACCTCTACGGCCAACTGGGCGATTCAGAACTTGAATCTGCACACTGTCGTCGTCATGGTGCAGAAAACTCAGTTCGAGCATGGCACCGCGACCGAGACGTTCACCTACGCATCGCACGATCAGAGCGTGAAGCTGCAGGGTTACAACATCCAATCCGTCGATCTGATCGTCCTCTGATACCTGGGGCCATGAGCGATCCTGCGATCGTTCTGGAGAAACTGTGTAAGCGCTTCGCGACGCACGTAGCGGTCTCTCTGGCACGATCGCGGCAGTCCGGAACGGCTTTTGCTTCCGGTGCCTGGCTTGATCGCGATGCCGGTGTGTACCTGGCTGCCGTGCCGCAAGGGCCTGGCCGTTCCGCTGTCGCAGCCTCCAGCGGAGGCAGACAGGCGGCGCGGGGTCGGCTGTCAGTCACGGTAGTGATGCTCGGCATTGTCGCGCTGGGCGCGGTTTCTGTGCTGGCGTGGCAATCCGGATAGTTGGGATGTCTCCTCATCGTGGAGTTGGTCCTGGGCGCGATACTGGTCACGCTCATCAAGCGCCAGGCGCAAGCCGTCCGGTGGTCGCCGCTCGAGTGAGAGCCCACCGGCGCGTGTCGCGTGTGTTACCTTTTGCTCCCCGCGTCGTTCGAGGTGAAGTTTCATGCGATTTACTCGGGCGTTGTCCAGGATTTCAGGCTGGTTGCACGGAGCACTCCTGCCCGGTCTGATGCTCCTCGGGGTGCTCTGCGCCCCCGCTGCATTCGCGCAGAAGGATCTGGCCAATGGCTCGAAGGCCTGCCCGAGCCACGACAGCGGTTTGAAGCTCATTCACGGTTTCTGCGCCACGATTTTCGCGGACCATCTGGGGCATCCCCGGCACATGGTCGTGGCGCCGGACGGTGTCGTGTATGTCAACACCTGGAGCGGCGTCTATTACGGCAATGACAAGCCGCCAGCCGGCGGTTTCGTGGTGGCGCTCCAGGACACCACCGGCTCGGGGAAGGCAAACGTCGTCAAGCGATTCGGCGCGACGGTGAAGAGCGGCGGCGCCGGGGGTACCGGCATTGCCCTGTACGAGGGCTGGCTCTATGTGGAGATCAACGACAAGATTGAGCGCTACAGGATGTCTCCCGGGTCGATCGTCCCCAAGGGACGGCCGGAAGTGATCGTCTCCGGAATGCCCCTCGGCGGCGATCATCCGATGCACCCCTTCGCGATCGACGCGGATGGCGCGCTGTATGTGGACATGGGCACGGCCACGAATGCATGCCAGCAGGAGAACCGGACACCCAAGTCCCCGGGAATCACTCCCTGCGCGGAGACCCGGACGCGTGGCGGCATCTGGCGCTTCGATGCCAATAAGACCGACCAGAAATTCTCTCCTGCGGAGCGCTACGCAACCGGTATCCGCAACGCCGATGGCATTGCGGTGGCACCGGACGGTCATGATCTGTACGCGACCCAACACGGCCGCGACCAACTTGGGGAGAACTGGCCCGATCTCTACAAGCCGGAGCAGAGTGCGACGTTACCGGCCGAGGAGCTGCTGCGGGTCGAGAAAGGCGGCGACTACGGCTGGCCCGAGTGCTATTACGATCCGGTGCAGAAGAAGCTGGTCCTCGCTCCCGAGTACGGCGGCGACGGCGGCAGGAAGGTCGGCGAATGCGCCAACAAGATCCCGCCGATCGCCTCGTTTCAGGCGCATTGGGCCCCGGATGACCTGCTGATCTACGATGGCAAGGAGTTCCCGGAGCGCTTCCGCGGTGGCGCGTTCATCGCCTTCCACGGCTCGTGGAACCGGGCACCCTTCCCCCAGGCAGGCTACAACGTGACTTTCCAGCCCCTGAAGGACGGCAAGGGAAACGGCCGCTGCGAGATCTTTGCCGACGGTTTCGCCGGCTCGACTGCCAACAAGAGCTCCGGCAAGGCGCTGCATCGGCCCACCGGCCTTGCGGTCGGGCCCGAGGGCGCGTTGTACGTTTCGGATGATGCGCGCGGCCGTATCTATCGAATCACTTATATCGCCGCCCCCAACGGCGATGCGCACGGGCCGCCGTGCCCCGCCCCGGATGCTTCCCCCGGGAAGAAGCTGGCCTCTGCGGCGGCTCCGCCCGAAGGCTTGAAAAAGGAAGCGGGCGCCGCGG
This sequence comes from uncultured Steroidobacteraceae bacterium, assembly GCA_964563075.1. Lineage (GTDB taxonomy): Bacteria > Pseudomonadota > Gammaproteobacteria > Steroidobacterales > Steroidobacteraceae > 13-2-20CM-66-19. The sequence goes on from CAZLYG010000063.1 coordinate 9,585, forward strand.
CGCTTCCTGTGCCGCCGGGATCGACGCAGGAGATGGTCGAGACAGGTAGTCGCGTCTATCACGCGCAGGTGGGTGCCGCTACGTGCACGGCCTGTCATGGCGCGGACGGAGGTGGCACAGCAACGGGTCCGAGCCTGGTCGCAGGCAAATGGGCCTGGAGTGATGGCAGCCTGAATGGGATCAAGAAAACGATTACGGACGGCGTACCGAAGCCGAAGAACTATCGCTCGCCGATGCCGCCTTTGGGTGGTGCACAGCTCACTCCCGGGCAGGTGTCAGCGGTCTCGGCTTACGTGTGGGCGCTCGGACATTCGAAAGGCCAGTGAGATGTGTCCCGCGCGCTGTCAGCGGAGAACCCGGCAACAGGCTGTGCGCGGGCGGCGGATGTGCGGGCCGTGGCCCGGGCGGACTAGAGGGTCATCCCACGTCCGCAGTGGTCGTGCGGCGTAGTTCCCGCGGCTCGTTCATGTCCCAGCGCCGGCCCCGGTGAAGCGTTGCGCGGTTATCCCAGATCACGAGGTCGCCCGTCTCCCACGTGTGCCGATAGACGAATCGCGGCTGCGTGGCGTGTTCGAGCAGGTCCATGAGCAGCATGCGTCCCTCGGGCACAGTCATGCCAAGGACGCTGCGTGCGTGAGCGCCGATGTAGAGGAGCTTGCGGCCGGAGGCCGCGTGTGTGCGGACGATTGGCCAGGTGACCGGCGGAAAGATCGAGCGCGTCTCCTCAGAGTAGGTGTCGTCGCCAAGCAGAATGCGTGAGTGGAGCGCGAAGTGTTCCGCTTCCAGGCCCTCCAGCTCGGCTTTCATGCGCTCATCCAGGCCGTCGTAGGCCGCGCGCAGATCACAGAATTCCGTGTCACCACCCCATGAGGGCAGCTGCACCGCATACAGTAGCGAGTAGCGCGCCGCGGGCTTCTGAAACGAGCTGTCGCTATGCCAGAGCTGGTTGGCGATGTTGCCGACGATCTTGCTGTGCGAGCGTTCGACGAGCCGGCCTGCGGCATCGAGATTCGACATGTCGGCCACTTCGGCGTAGCCGGTGCGGACCGCAGCGCCCCCGCTGCGATGACGCGCGACCACTTTCGCGAATCCCAACTCGAGCTGCCCGAACTGCAGGGTCATCGTGCGCTGCTGCTCGGGGGTGAGGGACTGATCGTGGAAAATCAGCACCGCGTGCCGGTTCATGCCGGCGTGGATGGCTGCAATGACCGACGCTTCGAGCGGCTCGCGCAGATCGACTCCGCTCACTTCCGCACAGAACGGCTGCAAGGGGCGGATGGACAGTGCCATGTCTACATTGTATCGAAGAACCGCTTGACGGCGCTCAGGCAGAAGGGCGGTACCAGACCGGCGTGATAGTTATCGAAAAGCGCCTGTGTGCCGCTCTGGCCCTGGGCCACTGCGCTGGCGATGACTGCCGCCTTGGCGGCTGCGAAAGCCGTCTGCAGGTCCGCGTCCGGCCCGCCGCTGCTCGAGTCGATGTCGAGCACCGTCACGGGCGCGGAGGGAGCGACTCCCATCCAGTACTTCTGCATGAGCTGGGTGTTGAGGAACAACACCTCCGGGTCGGAGCTGCCGCCGCACAGGAGCATGGGCACGGTCGGGGTCCAGTTACGCTGATCGTTGATCTTCAGGTCCTGCCGCAAGCCATTCGTGGGTGCGGCGGGCGGCATGCCGGTCGTATAGGTCGGGAAGCCCCCATCCGGCTGGGCCGCTTCGTCCGTAAGGTAGCTGAGCCGATACGCATTGGTAATGAGGAAGTTCGTTGCCGCGAACCCCATGGCGAATACCGGCGCGAGGTTGGCGGGGCTCGTCGCCGGTGTCATCGCGGCATAGGTCGGGCTGGGCGGAGTGGTGCTGAACAGCGCGCTTTGCGGCAACAGTCCTTGCGTGTAGAGGGAGCCTGCGCTCGAGCTGGTCGGTAGCAGAGTTCCGATGCCGTTGGCGTAGGTCGGTGAGAACACGTCAGTCGGGGCGTTGTAGATGTTCCCATACGTCTGCTGGTAGCCATCGACCAGGAAAGTGATGTTGAGGGGCGAGCTTCCCGTGACCTCGCCCATGAAGATCGCATCTCCGAATGCCGACAGCGCGTACGGGCCTGACATGGGCCCGGCCGCCGTCGGCGGCGTACCCGCGGCCTGCATCGCCTTGGCCGTCGCCATGGCGACGAAGCCGCCTTGCGAGTAGCCGGTTATGAATACTTTCCCGCTGGCGGTCACGCTCGTCGCCGAGGCGACCGGCAGCGCGCTCTTCGCTGCCGACAACGCGTCCATCATGTCGTGCGCCTGCTGATCCGCAACGAGATACGGGTGATACGTCAGCGTCGAGGTGTCATACCCGGCGTAGTTGGGAGCGACGACGATATAACCCTGGGCGGCGAACACCGCGGCGAGAATCAGCCCCTCGCCATTCTGGTTCGGAGTGATCTGCGCAATGTTGAAAGACTTGTCGGGATTGGTGCCGTGAGCGTAGACCACGATCGGGCGTGGCCCCTGGCAGCTCGAACCGCCGCTGGTGGGCACCATGAGCGCGCCGGAAGCGGTGGTGGCCTCGCCTTTGCCGCCTACCGTCTGGTACTGGATCTGGTAGACATCGATCGCGCACGCCGGATTGTAGGCGAGGGTGATGAGCTGCTTACCGATACTGTCGACGCCGAGCATGCTCAGCAGATCGGAGGTGCTGAAGGAGGCCACCTTCATCGGTGGATTGGTGACGAGCTGTCCTTCGGTAGGAGGAGGGGGGCTGCCGCCGCCCATGGCCGCAGAGGTGCTGCTGCTCCCGGAGGAGCCGCCACCGCAGGCACTCAGCAACAGCAAGCCGGCAAGCGCGACGGCAACGGCAGGCCGCAGGTGGATCGTACGCATCGTCGTATACCTGCCCTTCAAGCCGTGCCCTGGACTTCAGGGCGTGAGGTGGGGCAGTAGAGGAAACTCGCGAGCCCGTCGAAGGTTCATCCGGAGCCCAAGGCCACCACTGAGGCGCGTGGCGAACCGGATCGACCCTAGTTCGCGCGCGCCCCGTAGGACTCCATCATCAGGCCGGTGCCGCCGCGTGAGACGTGGGCGACTACCGCGGTCCGCCTGTGCAGCTTGGTCACTGTGCCGAGGTTGATCGCGAATGCCAGGACCACCTGCTGGCCCTTGCGCAACCCGAGATTGGTGGTTTCGATGAAGACACCTGTGGCGCTGAGGTTGACCGCCTTGCACAGTTTCCTGCGACCACCCGGAACGGTGATGTAGACAACGGTACGGGCGCGATGCCTCGTATGAAGGCGGCGTTCCACTTGGGTTGAGCCTCGAGTTCGATTAATTCTAAGTGTAAATCTCGAACGGCTGCAATTATGCCCACCTCGGACGCGACAAGCACACACCCTTAGACTTAATTAATGGCGGAATTTTCATCGTTCGGTGCGGCCGTCCGCCTCGCGCACGCTCGCCGTGGCCGCACGGCTCGGTCGTTGCTTTCTTTATATATCGTGCCCTGCGGGCTGACGGCCGTGCTCCAGCGTGCGGCGACCGAGCCGGTAAACGCCTGCCGGCATTGACATAATTGCCATTCCCGGTAGCTTTGCCCTCAAGGTCGCATCCGTCGGAATTCCATATTCGTCGGGGGTTTGCATGGTCTGGATAGTTCTGCTGATCATCATCGCGGCCATCCTCATATTCATTTCCGCGTACAACCGGCTGGTGACGGCGCGCAACGCTTTCAAGAACGCCTTCGCGCAGATCGACGTGCAGCTCACCCGCCGTTACGACCTGATCCCGAACCTTGTGGAGACCGCCAAGGGGTACATCAAGCACGAGCGCGAGACGCTCGAAGCGGTGGTCAAGGCGCGCAACGTGGCCTATGAGGGGCTGAAGACCGCCGCGGCGGATCCGGGGAACGCCTCTGCCGTCCAGCAGCTCTCCGGTGCGGATCAGCAGCTCGGCGGGGCGCTCGGGCGGTTGATGGCCGTGGCCGAGGCCTACCCCGACCTCAAGGCCAATCAGAACATGATGCAGCTCTCCGAGGAGCTCACCTCCACGGAGAACAAAGTGGCTTTTGCGCGCCAGGCCTACAACGATTCGGTCATGACTTACAACAATACGCGCGAGGTGTTTCCGAGCAGCATCGTGGCCGGCATGTTCGGCTTCCAGCCGGCACAGATGCTGGACATCGCCAAACCCGAGGCGCGCGAGGCGCCCAAGGTCAGTTTCTCGTGACCTGACGCCGCTGTCTGCAGACAGTGGATTTCTACTCACGTCAGGCAGCGGCGCGCAGCCACACGCGTTGGCTGGTGATCGGGTTTCTGCTCTCGCTGATCATTGTCACCGTGGCCCTCGACCTGGTGCTGTTCACTGCATTGGGGGCGACGACTCGCGATCAGTTCGGCCAGCGTGTCCCCATGGGCCCGCTGGTATACGCAGCTCTCAATCCGGGCAGTGCGTTCTTCTGTACCCTCGTGATCCTCGGCACGCTGGGCCTGTCGAGCGCGTACAAATCCCTGGAGCTTCGCGGCGGTGGCGGCGTCGTGGCGCGCTCACTGGGGGGCGTTCGGGTGGCGCGCGACACGACGGACCTGAAGGTCAAGCGCCTTCACAACGTCGTCGAGGAAATGGCGATCGCATCCGGCGTGCCCCTGCCGGAGATCTATGTGCTCGAGCAGGAACCCGGCATCAATGCATTCGCGGCCGGACATACCCCCGCCAACGCGGCTATCACGGTGACGCAGGGAGCTCTCGATAATCTCAACCGTGATCAGCTGCAGGGAGTCATTGCACACGAATTCAGTCACATCCTGAACGGGGACATGCGGCTGAACATCCAGCTCATGGGGTGGGTGTTCGGGCTGTTCATCGTTGCCCTGATAGGCAGGTTCATCCTGAGCTTCTCGCCACGCGACCGGCGCGGCTCGAATGGCGCGGTCGCCGTTGGATTCGCCGTGATGGTGCTCGGCTATCTGGGCCTGTTCTTCGGCCGCCTGCTGCAGGCGGCGGTCTCGCGCCAGCGAGAGCGACTCGCTGACGCATCAGGCGTGCAGTTCACGCGCAATCCGGAAGGGTTGAAGGACGCACTCATCAAGATCGCAGCGCTGCCCGAAGGCTCCGCCATCGGTGCCATCAACGCGGAGCAGGCTGCGCATATGTTTTTTGCGGCAGGGTTGTCGCGCATGTTCGCGACTCATCCCCCGCTCCTCGAGCGCATCCAGGAGCTCGACCCTCATTTCAATCCGCGCGACCTGCCGCAGATTGCGGCAGAACTGCAGCAGCAGGGGACGCTGGCCACCACGGGTGACTCTGCCCCTCTCGGCCCTGCGACACCCGCCGGCCGCGCATACGGCGGGGCGTCGCCTGCAGGCGCTGTCTCGCCCGCAAATCTGGCTACCCAGCTCTCCGGCCTGGGTCGCTCCATGACTCAGGGCGGTCCGAGCGCCGCGGTCCCCGCTGCCGTCCTCGCCTCGGGCGCTGCGGTGGGACTGGCCGCCGGGGGCGTGTCCGCACAAGTCGGCAGGCCCGAAACCCTTCACATCGAGCAGGCGAAGGCCATGCGTCTGGCCTTGCCCGAGGGCATTCGCGAGTTCGGCGAGTCGACCGGGCACGCGCAGGCGCTGGTGCTTGCGTTGCTCCTGAGTCGCGACCCTGCCATCCGGGATCGTCAAATGGCGATTCTTGCCAGGACTCTCGGACCGAATAACCTCACGGTCATTCAACAGGCAGCGCCGTTGACAGACAACCTCGATGCGATGCTGCGCCTGCCCGCCCTGCAGCAGATATTCCCGGCGCTGCGACGCGCGACGCCGCCGCAACGTCGCGCCCTGGCGCAGATTGCCAACGACCTGATCCATGCCGACTCGCGTCTCGATGTGTTTGAATTCTGCCTGGCGAAGCTCCTGGAGACTCTGCTGAACGATGAGCTGGAGGCGCGCACGCCCCATGGTTCTGTGTCGTTGGAAGACGCGCGGAATGAGATCGGCGTGCTGTTCGTGACGCTCTCCCAGTTGGGTGCGCACGATGACGTGTCAGCTCGCATGGCCTATGAGGCCGGCATCTCCTCGGTATTGCCGATGCGGCGGCCACCGTACCAGCATCTGTATGACTGGCCGAAGCGGTTGAGCGACGGCGACAAGAC
>CAZLYG010000064.1:0-15401 GCA_964563075.1 uncultured Steroidobacteraceae bacterium
GCGGTAAGCCCATTGCAGTGGGCGGCGGAGTGGTGCTGGCGGCTTCCTATGAAGCCAAGGCCTTCGGTGTTCAGAGCGGAATGTCGGGGCGGCGGGCACGTGAGCTCTGTCCGCAACTGATCTTCGTCAGCGGCCATTTCGGGGAGTACCAGCGGCTGGGGGACGCCGCGATCAGGATCATTGCCGACTACACGCCGCTGGTTGAGCGGATTTCGATCGATGAGGCCTTTGCTGACATGGCCGGGTGTGCCCAGCTGTTCGGTCCGCCGGCCGAGATCGCACGGACGATCCGGCACCGCGTGAGGACGGAGCTCGGCCTGGCGATCTCCGTAGGCGTCGCACGCACCAAGCATCTCGCAAAAATTGCTTCGCAGGTTGCCAAGCCGGACGGTCTCGTAGTCGTCGAGCCCGCCCGGGAGCTCGACTTCGTCCACGAGCTGCCCGTCGCGCTGATGTGGGGAGTGGGACCCGTCACCCAGGCGCGGCTGGCCCGGGAGGGCGTACTCACGATCGGGCAGTTGGCTAACACGCCAGGTGGGTGGCTCGAGCATCTCCTGGGTGACGCCGTGGGAGGCAAGCTGGCCGCGCTCGCCTGGAATCGTGACCCCCGCAAGATCAAGACGCATCGCCGGGCGAGATCGGCGGGGGCGCAGTCGGCGCTTGGAATCAGACCCGCGGACGCGCACATCGTGCGCCCGACATTGCGTCACCTCGCGGATAGGATCGGGACGCGGCTCCGTGCCAAATCACTGTCAGGGCAGACCATCACCGTTCGGGTGCGCTTTGCCGACCTTCACTCCGTGACCCGTTCGATCACTCTGGAGGCGCCGATTGCGGCGACGAGGACTCTGGCGGAGATCGCTGAAGATCTCGTGGGCGCGGTTCTCGCGCAACACCCGCACGAGCGGAAGATCTCGCTCCTGGGGATCTCCGTGTCACACCTCACGAACACGCCGGTCGTGCAGCTCGACCTGCCGCTGGATCTCGCGGACGACGGCCGGCGCCCCGGGAGCCGGCGCGGCATTGCGCGTTGGGCAGCCGATCGTGCCGTCGACAGGATCCGGGCGCGCTTCGGCTGGGATGCTATCGGCTACGGCGCGGTGATGTTGGGAGTCGAGCGCTCCGTCCCCGATGAATTTCGCGTTCTGGCAGAAAAGGAGTTGTGAGGGCCGCGAGGAGCGGCTGCGGCGTCCACTCTGCGGCCAGCCACGCACTCTGATTCAAATTGATTGATTGTGAGGGCCATTCTGATCACCAGGTGATCTGTCATGAGCGAAGAAGAGGGGAGCAGGATCCATGAGCAGATTCGTCCGGGTGCTTCTTCTGGCGGCTTCGAGTTTGGCGGCCGCCATCGCGAGCGTGCCGGCGTTGGCCCAGAACATCCTGAGCGCCGTCTTTACACCGACCCCCATCGAGGTTGACGGCATCCCCGAGCCGGCATGGCGGAATGCCGCGGCGCAGAACATCGCCATCTGCATGAATCCCACCCTGACGCAGCAGCTGCAGAATTGCAGTGCATCGGGCACTGTGCAGGCCCTGTGGAACGGTCCGCTGTTGTACCTGCTGTTCACGGTCACGGACCCCGACATCACGACCGTATCGAGCACCGACATCAACCGCTCGAGCGTGCAGGTCTATGTCGATCAGTACAACGACAAGTTCCCGAAGTTCGAGGAGGACGATTCGGACATCATCGTCAGCGCCGCCGGCCAGCAGACCGGCAATGCGACCAATGCCGGACTGAAGTACTACCCGACCAGCTGGTCCTACCATCTGCAGTCCTCGGCGGCCGCCTACCGCTACGACGCCGCGGGCAACAGGATCGGCTATACGGTCGAGGTCGGCTGGTACATCGGCGACCGCCCGCTGCGCAACGGCACCGAGCTGGGGATGGAATTCGTCATCAACGCCGCCTCCAGCGCCACCCACACCAACCAGTATCAGCTCTACTGGAACAGTGGCAACAACCAGGGCTTGAACGACAACACGATGTGGGGCGCTGTGCGGCTGACGGGCTACCGCGGCGGGCCAATGCAGCTCAACACGTTCATGCTCAAGACCAATATCGCGAAGGCGACTCCCGCCCCGGATTCGACGTCCGGACTGGTGCGCGGCATCTGGACCGACGAGACACAGCTCGATCGCGCGCTGCGCGGCGCGCGGAGTGCGTTGACGAACGCGGACTCGCAGGAGGAGATCGACTACTGGGACTTCACGCTCGACCGTGCACTGCGCGGGCTGCGTCGCAAGGGTAAGTATCCCGATCCCTACGATTTGCCGACGGTCAACAATCTCCCCGATCCGTTCACCTTCTTCGGCGGTCACAAGGTGCGCTTTCCCGAAGAATGGCCGGCCCGCCGCGCCGAGATCGAGGATCTGGCGCAATACTACGAGTTCGGCTACATGCCGGCACGGCCGCGGTCGTTGACTGCGGTGTCCACGGACAAGTCCACTGGAACGCTCAGTTACAAATCGATCGTCGTGACGATCGGGGACGAGGGTCGCAGCGCCGCGTTCACGCCGGTCCTGTATCTGCCGACGACCGGGACGGCTCCCTATCCGGTGATCGTGGAAGAGGACATTTTTGCGAATGCGGCCTTCGCTCCGCCGAATCCCGCCTTCCTCAACGGCGGCTATGCCGTCCTCAGCATCCCGACATGGGATCTGCCGTCCTTCGGACTGCCCGGTATTGCGAGCGACGATGGCAATCACACCGGCGCTTTCTTCAACCTGTACCCCTACAAGCTGGACAACGCGGGCGATGATCGCGGCGTTCTGCTGGCCTGGGCGTGGGGCGCGAGCCGCGGTGTCGACGCGCTCCAGTACCTGGTGGCGCACGATCCCACGTATGCGAAACTGCTCGATCTTCGCAAGCTGGTCGTTACCGGCTATTCCCGCTGGGGAAAAGCGGCGCTGCTGGCGGGGATGCTGGATGAGCGCTTTCAGTTGACAGCACCGGGGGGCTCGGGCAGCGGTGGCGCGACGCCTTATCGCTACGATTCATTCGGCAACGTGCCCTTCCGCCATGCACCGTTCGGCAATCTCTATCCCTGGGGACGTTCCACCGGGGCGGAGACCATGGGCGATCATGTCCGCCACCAGACTCACAACTCGAACGAGATGATCCGCCGCTTTCTCAACGACATCGTGCCGGCGGCCGTCGAGCCCCGCATGTATCAGACCGACACCTGGGGCTATGGCGAGCGTCTGCCGTATGATCACCACGAGGAGATCGCGGCTATTGCGCCACGCGCCGTGCTCATTGACGCCACCAACAACGACTACGCCGACAATGCCGAAGGCGATGCGATCGGTTTCGAAGGCGCCAAGCCGATCTATGCCTGCTTTGGCGCATCGCAGAAGCTGGCGTTGGACCTGGATATGGGCAACACGGGACATGGGCTGACACCGGCCCAGGCACAGCACATCGTCGACTTTGCCAATTTCGTGCTGAACGGGACGCCGCTGGCAGCGGACGTGCAGAGGCAATTGACGACGGACCCGTATCTGCAGGCCGGCACTTACGACACGTATTACGGTGGGCTCGAGACGATGATGCCGTGGGCCAACGGTCGTCATCTGCCCTGCGATCAGGGCAGGCCGTAGACGAGCACACGGCTCTTATCGGCAGCGGCGGGCCAGGCGGCTGACTTCATGCCGGCGGCGATGCCGAGAAGCTCGTGCCCGCCTGCCTGGTAGACCACGAGGCCACCGCCGATCGACTGTCCGCTGCCGAACTGCCACAACACGCGACCGTCCTTCTGGTCGAACGCAAAGACATCGCCGCCGAGGTCGGCGGCGAATACTACCTGCCCACCCGTTGGCGTCACGCCAGCGACGATCGGGTGGGGCGCATGGAACTTCCAACGCACACGGCCATTCTCCGCGTCGAACGCAGTGAGCCACCCGCGAGCCGTCGACGACGGGTCAATCATCTCTGCCATCGACCCCGAGCTTCCGAACCATACCTGCCCTGGAGCAGGCACGGTGAGCTCGCGCACGAGCTGCACGTGAGCGCACAGGTCAACTGCACCCACGAAGAGCGAGTCTGTCGGTGGGCTGTAGGCAGCGCCGTTCCACTCCGTGCCTCCACCCATGCCTGGACAGAAGTGCACCGGCTTGTCGCGCGACAGGGGTACGTCCGCGTTCTCGCGAGTCGTCGTCGGAGTTTGGGAGAGAAGCGGGATGATCCCTGCCCGATCCCCCGCTGCGGCCGCCGACCGGCTGAGTTGCGAGCGGTCGAGGATCGACAGCAGCCCATCTTTGTTCGCCGAAGCCACGATCTGCCGCCCGGCGCGCGTAGTGACGAGCGTCGGCGCGCTGTCGACATCCCAGTCGTGGGTGTCGTTCTTGACCAATTGGTTGTAGCCGAGCATCCGGCCGTTGGTGGCATCGATCGCGATCACCGAGTCGGCGTACAGATCCTCTCCAGTGCGGTCGAGCGTGTCGAAGTCAGGTGCCGGGTTGCCCGCGGGGACGTACAGGATGTCCTTCGCCTGATCCAGCGTGAATGAGGTCCAGAACGCCCCTCCCGAGACCGGCAGTCGCTGATTGGTCCACGTCGTGCGTGCGTACCCGTGCTCCGGCACGACATCGAAACGCCAGACGACGTGCCCGTCGCGAGCGTCGAGCGCATACACGTGGCCGGTGACCCCGACCGTATCCCCTCCAGCGTTGCCTATGTACACCCGGCCGTTTGCGGCAATTGGTGCCATTGGCACGGAGATGCCCGGTCCGGCCACGTCCAGAGTGCGGTCCCAGAGCACGTGACCGTCTGCCGCGTCGAGGGCGACCACATGGGACTCAGCGGTTCCCCTGTAGAGCCGCCCGTCGAGGTACGCGAACCCACGGTTGACCGCAAGGCCCCCCGGGCCCGTGCTCTTGTCAACACGGGCCCACTTCTGCGTGCAGCTCGCCGCATCGATTGCGTACGATCCCTTGAACGTCGTGAAGTACATCGTCCCGCCGACGACGAGGGGTCCGGTCTGGAAGGCGCCCACTTCGGGAAGCGTGTACGCGCAGTGCAGTTTGAGTTGCCCGACATTCTCGGTGGTGATCTCCGCGAGGGGCGAATATCGGTCGCCAGCCAGCGTCCGGTTGTAGGCGGGCCAGTCAGCCGGCGGCATCGCGCCCGGCGCGGCGCTCGCCACTTCACCAGTCGTGGCGAGGGCTGCCAGTGCGACGGAGAGCCATAGGTAGCGCTTTGACATAGTCGATCCCTTCCTCTCCCGCTCCTCGAGGTGCATGAGGCGGTGGCAACGAGCTTACATAAGTCCCCCTTTGATCGCCATTCACCCGCCGGAACTGGGGTTACGGCTGGACACCTCTTAAGCGCACGCCGCTGCGCTGCTAACATCGCACCATGACCATTGAGCTGGAGCTCGGAGCGGAAGAACTACGCGCGCTGACGCAGCCCACTGTGCAAGTGCATGCGCATGTCCCAGTCAATCGCGGAGCTTCCGATACCAACGCCGGCAGATCGTCGGATCGGGGCGCGCGCGTGGGGCTGCTGCTGTGCGTCTCTGCAGCCGCCGTCATCGTGGCAATCGGCAGTGCGCGAGTGGCCAGGCAGCACGCTCCTGTCGCCGCACCGGTGGCGGCAAGGGGAGGGGGCGCAATTGAGCGGGTCGCTGGAGTTCCCGTCACTGCGCGGCCGGTGCGTTTCAGGAATCCCTTCGATAAGAGCGAGGTATTCGAGTTTCCGGCCGGCACCAGCCGTGCCGAGGCACGTGCCGCGGTGGCAAAGCTGCTGCGGCAGCGCGCTCGCGAGCGCCTGGCCTTGTTGGCTGAAAAGCAATCGCACCGGCGCCATCCGCACGCAACGGTGACTGCTCAGAATTCTGCTCGCCTGTCCGAGGAGGAGGACGGCGCCGGCGCGCCGTGCACCTTGATGAAATGCCTGCGCTCGGACGCAGGCAGGCTCTGAAGGCTCTGCGCCAGGGCCAGTCTCGCAATCCGCAGTGCGGAGTCCAACCTGGCGGACTGGGCTGCGAGATCGAGCGGCTGCTCGGCCGCCAGGCTGAGAGCCTCGAGCTCCCGGCGCTGGCGTTGGAGATCGGCCACCTGCGCCATCCGATAGCGGAGCCTCGCAATCTGCCGGGCCTTGTCGGCTGTCGTGGTCATGGGGTGTATTACTCCATCGAGCCCTTGAACCTCGGCTGAACCTCGCCGTTGTCGCTAACTCCGTGTTATGTAAACGGGGCGCACGCAGCCGACGGCGGGCGCCACGCGCGCCGCCCTGGCACCACCACTGTTACATCAGATTGAACTTCACTCCGAGGACGAAGCGCCGCCCGAGCACGTCGAACAGTGCTCTGTTGGTATCCGTCGTGCCATTGAAGCCGGAGAAAATCGGTACCCGCGGCGGCGCGCGATTCAGGGCATTCGCGACGTTCAGGTACACCTGCCACTCGCTGTTGCCCTTGGTGGCCAGCGTGTACGCGAGATTCACATCCGTGTAGAGCGCTGAAGAGATGTGATCGTTGTTGATGATCTGGCCGGTGTAGGGAAACCCGGGCTCGTTGTCGTTCCACTCCCGTTTGCCGGAGCTGATGAAACGCTCGTTGATGAACACCGCATAAGGCCCCTGGGCGTAGTTCACGCCGAGGTTGAGCTGCACGCGCGGCAGCGGGAGGTTGCCGGTCGTGCCGGCTTCCTGCTGGACCGGAGCGCCGAGGTTGGCGAGCGCGAACTCGTCGAGGTAGCCGCCGAGCAGGCGCAACGTCAGTGAGCGGCCGGCGCCGATGGCAGTCTGGTAATCCGCTTCCAGGTCGGTGCCCACGATCTTCTCCGCGTTGATGTTCAGGAAAACGTCCTTCATGCCGACGATATCACCGGTCGCCGGATCGCGCGTGATCTGTGCGCACAGCTGCGTTGCTCCCGCAAAGCACTGATTGACGATGTTCTGGGCTCCGAGTCTGGCAATGGCGTCCTTCACGTTGATCGAGTACCAGTCGACCGACATGGACAGGCCTCGCGCGAACGTGGGTTGCAACACGATGCCCGCACTGTAGGTGTCGGCCTTCTCCGGCTGCACCGTGGGGTTGCCGCCGACGATTTCGCTGAAAACGGTCTGCTTGTTGTTCTGGAACGGGTCCGTGACACTGGCGCCGGCGCCGGCTGCGTTGAACCGCTCCGACATGTCGGCCGCCCGTACATCGCGGGAGTAGGTTGCGCGGAAGCGCAGCCAATCGAGCGTCTGCCAATCCAGCCCATACTTGTAGGACCAGATGCTGCCGCTGCCGGTATACGTCGCCCAACGGCCGGCCATGTTCACACTCAGGTCCTTCGCGAACGGCACGTCCTTCAACAGGGGCACCTGAACCTCACCGAAGGCTTCCTTCACATCGATGACGCCCGCGAAGTTCGCCTGGATCGAGAACTGCACGCCGCTGTTGACGCCGGCGAAGGCGCCGGGGATGGCGCCCACCGGTATCCCCAGCGCCGGATTGATCTTCGGCACCGCCACGTAGTTGGGGTCGTTGGTCGGGTTGGTTGGATCGATGACGTTCTGCGACAGCGTGTTGTGGCGATAGTCCACGCCGAAGGCCGTCGCGACGGGCCCGGGCTTCCACAGATCCTGGAACAGCTTGCCATCGACCGTGGCCTCGAAGGCGTCCTGGGTGTTGGTGAGATAAGCGGTCTTGGTGCCGGCGGTCACGTAGGCGATCGCCTGGGGCGTGGCGCGTCCTGCGCCCAGCAGGTCGATCGGCACGCAGCCGTAGCCCGGCTGATAGAGATTCACCCGGCAGGTGATGGCCCCTGTGGCCGGATCCGTGACCGCGTCCATTGCCAGGAACAACCGGTCGGTGCGCGGGTAGTTCTCGTCCGCGAGGTCGTTTTCGTTGCGGCCGTGCTCGAAATAGGAGGTGAAATGCCAGTCGCCGGGCGGCGAATTCGACCATGCTGTTGGACTGCACGAGCCTGTCGACGGTGATGTCCGCGGGCGTGCTCATTCTGGAGAGGCCGAACGAGGGGATATTGTCCTTCGTCATGATCGCCTGGATGTTGGCGGGCAGGTAGGGATTGCCCGAGAAGATCGTCGCCTGGTACGCGCCGGGCGTGAACATTACCGAGGGGAAGCCCCGGCTCGAGACCTTGTTGTATCCGGCAAGCGCCTCCACCCAGCCTTCCACATTATCAGTGATGTTGACGGTCAGGTGCGAGAAGGCATTCCAGCGGGTCACGCCCGACTCCAGTCCGCCGTTCAGCGACCCGTTCGTCCGGAAGTCATAGGCGTCGCCGCCCGACATTCCCTGGTCGCCGAGCCGAGATTGAGTCCCGTAGCCGAGCTGGAACGGAACCGCGCTGCCGTCGGGGAGAAACTGCAGGTTGTTGAGCGGAGTGCCCGGAGCTTGGATCAGTCCACCGGGGGTATAGATGGAGCTGCCTACGTGCGGTTCGACGATGTAGTGATTGCTGTCCGGCGCGCTGGGATCGTTCACGGCACCCCAGCTCTGCATCCACGGGCGCACGCTCTCGATCGGATTGTTCTCGTAGTAGTCGATGGAGGCGACCAGGTGAGCTTTCTCGCCAATACCGGTGCCAAACGTCAGCTCGCCTTCCTTGTTCGCCCCGTCGCCGTACGTGGTGATCCCGCCCTGCACACGGCCCTTCAACCCGGTGTACTGGGTGTCGAGAATGAAGTTGACGACGCCGGCGACCGCGTCCGTCCCGTAGGCTGCGGAGGCGCCGCCGGTGACGACTTCGGTGCGCTTCAGCAGGGATTGGGGCATGACGTTGATGTCGATGGTGCCGTTGTACGTGGAGGGCACCATGCGGCGGCCATCGAGCAGCACCAGTGTACGGTTCTCACCGAGATCGCGCATGTTGAGAACCGACTGGCCGGCATCGGTTCCGATGCCATTGTTCTGCGTCGCATCGACGTTGCCCAGAAACTGCGGCAACTGCTTGAATGCTTCGACGACGTTTCCCGGGGCGACGAGGTCCAGCTGCTCGGAGGTCACGACGGTCACGGGAGTGGGCGTGTTCATGCCGGTATCGCGCAAGCGGGAACCGGTGACGGTGACCTGCTCCAATGACGAGGCCGGTGCCGGTGGCGCGGTGCTTTCCTCCTGGGCGGCTGCGGGACCCGCGGCGCTTCCCAGAGCGGTGAGGCCTGCCAGAAGCGAAGTGAACAGGCCGGTGCGATGCTGCGCTTTCATTGGATATCCCCCTGTTGAGCCTGCATGGACACGAGCGGCACGACGCGCCGGTGCTTGCGGCAAGCGTTACGGGGTAGTAAGACTGGGGAGCCAGGAGGGATGGACCCCGGGGGTCCAAGGGTCAGCCTCGGACGGTCTATAGAAAGATCAATTCGGGCCGCGTGCGCCTCGCGGCCTGCAGGAGTCGTTGCATGGTGTCCCGTTCGTGCCGCGTAGCCGCATGGCTCGGTTGCATTCTCGTGGTGAGCGCGTTGGGTCTGAGGTTCGCCGCGGCGGCGCAGAAGGCCAGGGAGCCGGATTGCAACCGGCGCTGCCTGCTGGAGTTCCTCCAGACCTATACGGAAGGCCTGCTCGATAACGACACTTCACGCATCAAGGTCGCAGCCAACTTGCGTGTGACTTCGAACGGCATGGATGTGCAGCTCGGCAAGGGCGAGGTCTGGGGTCAGGCGAAGCGCATGCCGTATCGCCAGGCGTTCGTCGATCCGGTCACCGGTGCGGTCATGTTCATGGGCACCGTGACCAACGCGCCCACCAACCAGGCGGAGCTCTGGTGGTTCTACATGGTGCGGCTGAAGGTGGTGGCACGGCAGATCACCGAAGTGGAGGAGATGTCCTACGACGGCATGATCCGGGGAAATCATCCCTCCAAGCTGTCCCAGGCGGACCGCATCTACGACACGGTGCTGCCGCCCAGCGAGCGGGTCTCCCGCGCCGAGCTGATCGCCACGGCCAACAAGTACTTCGACGTCGTCTCAGGGACGCTCAACTACCATGACGCGCCCTGGCACCCCGAATGCTCGCGGCTGGAGGACGCGGTGCTGACGGTCAATCAGCCCGAGTCGGCGGGCAGCTGTGCCGGTGAGTTCAAGAACCCGCGCATGAAGTGGATAGTGAAGAACCGCCGCATCTACATCGCCGATGTCGAGCGTGGGGTCGTGATGGCGGTTTCCAACTTCACCTCGCCGCCCGAATACCCTAACAACAACGCCTCGGTTGCTTTCGAGGTGTTCAAGATTCAGGACGGCCTGATCCGCCACATCGAAGCGATGTTCCGCGCCGATAGCTCGATGAAGACGTCCGCCTGGCCGGACCTGCCGCCGGAGACCTCGGCCAGGGGCGAGTGACGCCGCCACTCAGGCGCCGGCTGGCTGCGTACACAGCCCCAGGCCATGACCATGCACGCCGGCGCCCAGAAAGCGCAGGTGTCACCGACCGACGCCGCCCTGGTGATGATTGAGCGGCGCCGTGTCAAGTCACGGATGCCCTTCTTTCAACACCGGCTGCGGTGCACTCGAGGAGGCGCCGGCCTGCTGCCTTGCATAAGCGGCACGGGCCACGGATATCACGTTGGCTCGGATCTGCTCGACCTCCGTCGCACTCAGCAGATCGTCCCAACTCGGCATGCCCTGCTTTTCCAGCAGGCCGCCGCGCACGACCGACTGGAAGGCCGCGGCGTCCCGGATATAGCCCGAGCGGCGCAGGTCGGGGACCGCGGCACGATCGGCGTTGCTATGGCAGCCGGCGCAATTGCGCCCGAACAGCGCCCCGCCGGCGGCGATGTCGGCCGGCGTTCCCGCCTGGGCGGGCGGCGCTGGGATCGGACTCAGCGGCCCCAAGGCGGGGGGAACCGGCGTTGCGCCCCCATCGAGGCGGAAGGCCAGGATCCGGTTATCGTTGCCGCGCTCGGCGGCGACGTTACCCGGCATCCAGATGTTCCAACCGCCACCGCCGCTGCCGGCGAGAATCGCAATGTACTGCACACCGTCGACCGCATAGGTCATGGGCGCGGCGATCAGCGGACTGCCGGTGTCGATCTCCTTGATGAGCGCACCGGTCTCGTCGTTGAACACTCGCAGCTTGCCGTCGATGCTGCCCTCTACCACGATGCCACCCGCCGTCGAGAGCACGCCGCCGTGATCCATGAAGCTCGGGTAGGGGTGCTCCCACACGACTTTGTGCGCGCTGGGGTCCCAGGCTTTCAGTGAGGCATGCATCTGCAGGCTGGGTACCTTCTTGAGGTAACTGGGATCGGTCACCGGCCGCAGGGCAGGCGGGAGCTTCTCGGGAGGCAGGAGCAACTCGGTGGCAAAGGCGATCTGCACCCCTGAGCTCATGCGCTCGCGCAAACGCGGCGTCTCAGGCACCTGCACGAGAGCCATGCCGCTGTGGGCCGTCGGGATGTAGATGAGCCCCGTCCGGGCCGACAGCGACATCGGGTTGAAATTGTGACCGCCCACACCGGATGGGAACACGATCACAGGCTTGCCCTTGGTGTAGTCGCTGTCGGGGTTTTCGGCCGGACGGCCTGTCTTCAGGTCGACGTGCGTCGCCCAGTTGGCAGCGACGAACTTGTCGGCGGCCAGCAGCTTGCCGCTGGCCCGGTCGAGCACATAGAAGAATCCATTCTTCGAAGCCTGCAGCAGCACATCGCGGTCGACGCCGTCGATCTTCAAGGTCGCCAGCATGATCTGCGGCGTCGCGTCGTAGTCCCAACGCTCCCCCGGTGTCTCCTGGTAATGCCAGACATACTCGCCCGTGTCGGCATTCAGGGCGACAATCGAAGCGACGAACAGATTGTCGCCGCCGGAAGGGCTGCGGTACGCGCTGTTCCACGGCGTTCCGTTACCCGTGCCGAAGTAGACCAGGTTGGTTTTGGGATCGTAGGCGATGCCGTCCCAGGCGTTGCCTCCGCCGCCGCGACTGAAGTCACGATGCGGATCCCACGTCTTGGCCGCCATTTCCAACGCCTTGTTCTCATATGGCTTGGCCGGGTCGCCAGGCACGGTGTAGAAACGCCAGACCAGACGTCCGCTGTCGAGGTCGTAGGCGGACACATAGCCGCGTGAGTCGAATTCCGCGCCGCCGTTGCCGATCACCACCACCTTGCCGGCAATCTCTGGCGCGCCCGTAATGGAGTACGCGCGCTCGTGATCGACGAATGTGTCTGCTTGCCAGCGTACGGTGCCGTCTTTTGCATCGAGTGCGTATAGCAGGCCCTCGAATGAGGCCACGTACACCTTGCCCTTCCAGACAGCCACTCCGCGATTGACGATGTCGCAGCACGAGCCGCGAGCATTCCTGAGCTTCAGCGGCGGCTCGAACTGCCAAAGCAGGCGGCCGCTGGCGGCGTCGAGTGCATAGACGCGGCCGGCAACGCCTGAGGTGTACATCACGCCGTCGACGACCAGCGGCGTCGCTTCCATGCCACGGTTGGTGCCGGTCTTCAGCTGCCATGCGAAGCCGAGCCGCGTCGCCGTCTGGCGGTTGACCTGGCCGAGGGGCGAATAGTGCGTCTTGCCCGCATCGCGGCCGGTGGTGAGCCACTGGCCGGGCTCCTTGTCGATTCCCTCCAGGCGCACGAGATCGACTCGTCCGGCCGGCACCGCGGCCGGCGCGGGCCGCGACTGGGCGGCCGGCGGCACAGCAGACTGGCCGCCACAGCCCGACAGCAGGAGTGCGAGCGCCCAGACGGGCAGGCGTCCCCATCCCAAGCCCGCAGAGCACGAAGTTCGTGCGTTACGTTGGATCATCGGTAGCACCCCGGAGGTCGGCACTCTCTGGCGGTGCCGTGCCGCTTAGTATATAGGTACGGCCGGAGCGGTAATCAGCACTCCCAGTGCTAGCAGCGAGCCACATGGAGGGCGCCTCGTGAAGCCCCGGATATTCATGGTTTCCATCGATGAGATCGCCGCGAATTTCGTGTTCGGGGAGCGCTTCCGCGGTGAGTCCGCCAGGCAGGTCACGCGCCTCAATGCCTCATGGCGCGCGGACGGTTTGCCCCTGTACTGCGCACCACAGGCAGAAAAACGGAACGCCTGAGCATTCGCAGTCGCCATGCGGTGACAGAAAGGGGTCTGCGGGTACCAATCTTGCTCTTCAGCGGAGCCGGTGAGCGCCAGCCGCTGGGCTGCACGGTCACTTTCGACCCGTCTAACTTATCTCAACCGGGAAACTGTCGCGGTATGTCAACCTCCGACGGCGGGACTGTCGTACGCCCGAGTGCTGCGGATGCGCAGCCGCTGCGCGGCCCTCGTGGCACGGCCAGCGTCTTGCCGGCAATCCCGCGCGACACGCGTATCGACAGCCTGCGCGGTCTCATGCTCGTCGAGATCGCGCTCGTCCACGTCCATACCCCGGCTGCACGGACGTTCTATGAATGCTTCGGCCGCGTTTCCCCGGCGGCAGGTTTTGTGTTTCTCTCGGGGTTGGTCGCCGGAGCTGTCTATAGCCGTACGACCGAGAAGGGCGCTTCCGCCACCGTCGTGCGCTGTCTCAGGCGTGCCCTGTACATCCAGGCGTACCACGTCATCTCGTTCATCGCGCTCCTGGGATTGGCAATCCTGGCACCACGCGTCAACTCGTACTTCCATTTCGCGATCGGCGACTCCCCGGCGCGAGCCGCGCGCGCTCTCGGGCGCGTCGCCATCTGGACCTACCAACCCGATCTGTTCGATATCCTGCCGATGTACGGACTGTTCGTTCTGTGCATGCCGGCGGCATTGCTGGCTCTGCGAAAGGATCGCGGAGTCGTCATGCTGCTGGTGAGCCTGGCCGTCTGGCTATTCGCGCAGCTCGGCCTCGGGCGCATCACGGACCCGAACCACCTCGGGTTCTTCCAGGGAGACTTCAATCCCTTCGCCTGGCAGTTCGTGTTCTTCTCGGGGCTCTACCTGGGACATCTGCATCTGTATCGGCATCAGCGGGTCATCGAGCTCCGGCCCCTGCTTCTGGCGCTCTGCCTCACGGTCTGCGTTGTCGGATTTACGATGCGCTGGCAGCTGCTGCCCTGGCCGGCGCTTTTCGGTGCCGACAGCGCGCTCGCATCCAAGCAGAACTACGGAACGGCGTACCTTGTCAATTTCCTGGCCTTCTCCTATGTGCTGTACTGTCTCGCCACGCGTTTCCCGGGCGCGTTCAATTGGCCGCCGCTCGCATTTCTCGGCCGCCATTCCATTCAGGTGTTCTCGTTCCACGTCGTCGTGATCTATCTCGCGGCACCGTTCATCTGGCGCGCCGCGGCGCACGGCCCATGGGCTCATGAGGCGCTGGGCGCTGCGATTGGGTTGAGCCTGCTTGCGCCGGCATGGTGTCACGCGCGCTGGCGGCGCACTTCGAGGCCGTCAGCGCCCAGCCATCCGACAGCGCCCGCGCTGAAGTCGGGCGCTGTCGGGTAGCCTTGACTGGATGGGGCCATGGCCGGCATACCGCCAGCCGCAAGTATCTAGGTCACAACCAAAGGGTCGCCCTTCTGCGTGAAGATCGTCACGATCAGCGCCACGATGAAACCCACAATAACTCCCGAGATCAGCGACGTGACGACGATCCCCACCGGCGTCATGATCATGGAGGTGATCGCCATGGCCTGCTGCGCCTGTGCGCCCGTGATACCTCGCTGCGCGAGCGCTGCCTGTTGGGCGTGCAGCGCCGCCGCGATATATCCGGTGCCGATGAATTTCACGTAGACATATACAAGAGCACTCGACACCACCGACGAAACGATCGACAGCAGCGTACCGGACCCGAGCCCCTGCGGATAAGTCATCATGGCATCGTGGGTCCGCTTGAACTCCCGATGCGCCAGGACCATGAGCAGGACGAGCAGTGCGATCGAGACCGCCGAGGTGAGCCAATTCTGCGGGATGTGAGCGAGTGCCGTGACCAGGAACACGATGAACGACAGCACGCCCTGGATGAGTCCGTATTTGGTTGCGATGCCGCCGATCCCGGGCGCCGCCTTTTGTTCTTCCATAGGTCCCCCTGTCTGAGTTGGAGTCCTGCGAGCCCCGCTAGTATAGCCAGGGACTCGCGAAGGCTCCAAACCCGCCGCGGCGGAACGGCTGACAGGCCGGCAGCGCCGCCCGTCGAGTGCTGCCCACAACCGATCTCAAGCGCCGGCACGCAGGTGGGTCAGTACGTGACCGTGAGATCACCCAGCAGCGACCAGTCGTTCGGCGCATTGGCGCTGGCGGCTACGGGTTTGGCCAGCTCCACAGAGCCTGTGACGCGATTGCCGTCCCAGCGGAGGCCGACGCCCACGGTGGCGGCATGTTGCTCGATGGCAAGGTCGCGCTGCCAGACTTCGCCGTAATCCGAGTAGGCGAATACTGAGGGCACGCCAAATCGTGTCGGAATCCCCGGAATGCGCGACTGCAATTCGGCTTTGACGCCAAGCCCGCTGTCCCCAGCGAATTCGGCCGTTCCGAACGCACGTGCCAGAGCCACTGTGCCGATCTT
>CAZLYG010000065.1:0-15029 GCA_964563075.1 uncultured Steroidobacteraceae bacterium
ACAAAGGTGGCTCGGGAGTCGCCACTCTCACATCACTTCGCATCTTTGCCTAGACCTTGGAAGAAGCATCGGAGCGGCACGCGCTTCCGATGCATCGCGCCGCGCGACCAACGGCGATGTCACGCCGATGGCGATCCGCCTCTGACGGGCCACCAGCGTCGTGTGGGAGTCATCCCACATGAGTTAACGCCGTATACCCATTGTGGCGCCACCGTGAGTGGCCACAGTATGCGCGTCCCGGGGAATACGAGGAGAGGAGCATGAGCACGTACCGAACAGCTTCAATACTGACGTTTTTATCCATCATGGTGGCGAGCGTCGCGGTTGCGCAGACGGCGCCGCAGGGCAGCAGCACAGCGCCGAGCTCTGCATCGAGCCCTCACCAGAGAGCTGCAACATCCAATGACGCGACAGAGGCTCCGGCGAATAACGGCGCTGATCCTTCGGCCGCCTCCACGCCGCACCAGCAGCAGACCGCTCGAGATAGGATGGCCAGCAAAAAGGCCATGAAGGACTGCATGGCCAAGCAGAAGGCCAACAATTCAGCGATGTCCAAGGCCGACATGAAGAAGGCCTGCACGAGTGAAGTGAGCTCGAGCCCCAATCCGTGAGGCCTGGGCGCGCTTCGCGCGGTGCGGCGTGTCTCGGAGAAAGGAAATTTGCGCAAGCCGTAATCTTGCGGCCGTCAGTGTCGTGGCGGCGTCGGTGTGGGGCGCGGCGATAGTCCCCGCCGCAGCTGAGGACGCTACGCGCCGGGCTGGTGCGTGGGTCGCGTTCGATTTGGTCGTCAACCTCCGGAGTCTCCCCCGGCGCTATTCGTGCGAGGACATTTCTCAGAAGATGCGCGATGTGCTGCTCGCCGTCGGTGCTCACCCGGAGAACGTTTTTGCATACCGATGTGAGCAGGGTCTCGGGACACAGTCCCGCTCGCCTGAGGTTCACCTGCGATTCTCGCTTCCGGAAGCTCTGGGCGAGTCACGGGGAAGAGCGTCGGATATGTCTGTGGTGCGCAAGACGGTCGAGCTGCAGCCGGGACACCCCCCCAGTCTCGGCGGCTCCGACTGCGAGCTGTTGAGAGAAATCAAGGGCGCGCTGTTGACGGTACTCCCGGTGCAGATTGTGAGCTATCGTCTGGCGTGTGAGGCGCCTGGCCGCGCGCTGCCCCCGTTTCGGATATCAGTCTCGGCGTGGGCCCCGGTCCAAACCACAAGGCTCGCGGCCAGCGTGCCCAGTACGCCCGCGGCTGTCGCTATCCAAACGGGTCCGCCGCGCTAACGCAGGGCCGGTTCGATCGAGAGGGTTCACAATGTTTCGATGCCTGCCGCGGGATTCGACCGATCCTGCAGCGGCAAGCGCAGGCGCAGTCCGCCGACGAACAGCGACAGCACTACAGCCAACTCCGTAAAGCGCTCGAGCCAGTGCGACGGCTCGCTTAGGTCGATCCTCAGCAGCCCAAGTCCCCAGGGGCCGACCGGAATGCCCGCGCCCAGATAGATGGAAGCAACCGAGATGGGCAGACGGCGGATCCAGGCCGATGATGGAGCCATTGCAAGCAGCAATGCGCCGCCGAGGGTATCCAGCCCGTGGATGTCATCTACCGACGGACGGGCGTGGAGGAGGGGTTGAGGGCGGGCATCATTCTCTGGCTGCGAACCGTGAAACCAGCTCCCAGAGTCGGAGATCGACGCTGAGCCATGCGGTGTGGCTGAAAGTACCGCCTCCCAAGGCTACGCGCTGTAGGACGCCCGGGAGAGTTGCATGTCAGGGTCCGCTGTCGGGCAGAAACAGGAACTCCTCTGGCCGCTGCGTTTGTGCACCCATGAGCGGCGCCTGTGGCCGATACGGCCGATACGGCAGATTCGGCCGCAGCAGGGGCGGGCGGTGTGGCACTTGATGCGCTGCATCCAACGCTGAAGAACGGGAGAGTAGGTATGAAGATGACTGTCCTCTGGGCTGCCGCTGCGGCGGCGATGTTGGGTATTAGCGGCTGCAACAAGGCGGAGTCGCCGGCCAAAGTCGACAGCGAGGTCGCCAAGGCAGCCGATACGGCGGCTGACAAAGACGTCCAGGCCGACCAGAAAGAGGCCAAAGCCGAGGCCTCCGCGAACACCGACGTGGCGAAGGAACAAGAGAAGGCGGACACCAAGACAGCTGACGCGGCGGCTGACACGGCCGTCACCCAGGCCGAAGGTGACAACAAGGTGGCACTGGAGAAGTGCGAGGCGCTGTCTGGCGATGCACAGAAGAGCTGCAAGGACGACGCGAATGCGGCGCTCGATGAGGCGAAAGCACGCGCCAAGGCGATGAAGGCCAATCGCGGCTGAGGGTATTGTTGAAGGCAGGCCTCGCCGGAGCGGCACTGGCCCCTGTGATTGTTGTGCGACTCCTCTCCCGCGATCAGCAGGCTCCACGGCACGATGTTCGGCGCCGCGTTCGGCGGCTCGAAGCTCCGTTACCTCATGTGGTCGCCCAGCCCGTTGATGACACCTGCGGCCAGCAGTGGCTGGGCAATCAGTTGCACGCCGAGCATGGAAATGGCCGGTACACCGATAGCAGCAGCCGGGTGAGCGCGAATACAACGATCCCCATCGTCGGAAAGCGGCTGTAGAGATTGCGTTCGAGCCAATCATCCGGCGTCCTACGCCTGAAATCGGCAAACATGAATGCAAACAACCCCGGGGGCGCTGGCGGGCGAGCTCCTGTGTGCGCCTGCGTACCGACTCTGGGCAGCGCAGGACCCTAGAGTGTGGATTCGCGGTGCGCGTAAACACCGTGCGGGCGCTCGCTGCTGATGAGCGGTGTCTGCTCTGATGAGAAGTCCGAATCCTCTGCGTATTCACCTGGAGTTCCTTTCTATGAACCCGATCAAGACTCTCACCGCATTCATCGCGACGCTCGCGTTACTGGCAACGTTGGGCTGTGCCGGCACGCGCACTCATGAGGCGACCGGTCAGTACGTGGATGACAGTGTCATCACCGCTAAAGTCAAGGCGGCCGTACTCGGCGAACCCGGTCTGAAGGCCTCTGAGATCAATGTCGAGACCTTCAAGGGCGTCGTTCAGCTGAGTGGCTTCGTGAGCTCGCGCGACGACATCAAGTCTGCGATCCGGGTGGCGAGCGCTGTGGATGGCGTCAAGACGGTCAAGAACGACATGCAGCTGAAGTGAGCTCGTGCGCCGGTCAGCCCTTTTTTGGGGCCGGGCTCGTCAGAATCGACGGCCACCGGCACGGGCGCCGCGGGGCGCACCCACGCCCGCGCGTCGCACGAGGGGAAGTCACCGCGATGCCACACGCTGAAAGGTCGAGGAGCACATCTATGACGGGCAAGAACACAGCAGTCTTTGGAATTTACGCGACCGCGGAGCTGGCGGATCGGGCGGTCGATACCCTGATCGCCGCAGGCTTCCCTAACACCGATATCTCGGTGCTCATGCCCGATACCCGCTCCACGCGCGACTTCGCACACGAGAAGGAGACCAAGGCGC
Organism: uncultured Steroidobacteraceae bacterium; assembly: GCA_964563075.1. GTDB lineage: Bacteria > Pseudomonadota > Gammaproteobacteria > Steroidobacterales > Steroidobacteraceae > 13-2-20CM-66-19. The sequence continues at coordinate 3,486 of CAZLYG010000065.1, forward strand.
CGGAAGGCACGACCGTCGGGGTCACGACCGGCGGCGTGGTCGGTGGCGCGCTCGGAGTGCTCGTCGGGATCGGCGCGCTGGCGATCCCGGGTTTGGGGCCCCTCATCGCCGCTGGGCCCATCATGTCCGGGCTCGCGGGAGTCGGTGTGGGAGGCGCCGTCGGAGGACTGCTGGGTGCGTTGGTCGGAATGGGCATTCCAGAATACGAAGCCAAGCGCTACGAAGGCCGTGTCAAGAACGGCGGCATACTCCTTTCGGTTCATTGCGACACTTCTGAAGCAGTGAGCCGCGCCAAGCATACTTTGCAGGGCACGGGAGCGGAGGACGTCGCCTCTGCCGGTGAGAGCGCGGGTTTCAAGCCGACTGTCGCGGAGCCGCCGCCAGCGGCGGCCTCTCGCGAACAGCAACCCTGATGGCGACGGCAGAGCGCAGAAGCAACGATCCGGGCCGTCTGAGGCTGTCCGGGTCGTGCTCGCGCTCGCGCAGCACTGCGGTGTTGGGGACGATCCGTAGCTCGCGTAAACTCGCTAGCGAAATCCCAGCAAGGGAGGTGCCGTCTCCCTATGGACACCTCAGGCGCACCCGCCTGTCGATGCGTAGGTCGGCAGCCGACGTGCAAACCGCCTGAGCGCCGGGATGGGGCTGCCTTCCCCGTCTGCACACAGCGCACACAAATCCTGGAGCGCGTGCGCATCGGTCGGGGACTTCCCATCCCGCAGCCATTGCAAGCGGGTGTGGAATTCGACGATGGCTCGCAGGACTGCGTAATGCCCGAGCAGCTCGTGCAGTCTCTGGCTGCCCTGAGCATCGAGCAGGCTGGGGTGTCGGATGAGCAGTTGCGAGTCGCTCCGCGATAGAAGCGCTTGGCTTTCTTGCTCACACAGCAGCTGCCGGAAGACCGGCTGAATCACGCGGCGCCGGTAATCCCGCAAGACGTGCATGCGGTGGGAGAATAACGCCCTCGCCGTATCCACATCCATCGAGGTGCGGCCTTGCGCTATCTTCGGTAATGGCGCCACAGTGCCGGTGCGCGCGAGGCCGGCGGCGCGTAGCAAGCGGATGAAGAACCACCCTGCGTCGATTTCCCAAGGTTGCACCGAGAATCGCGGCGACGCAGGAAACGCGTGGTGATTGTTGTGCAACTCCTCGCCCGCAATCAGCAAGCCCCAGGGCACGATGTTGGTAGCGGAGTGGGGTACCTCGTAACTTCGATAACCGAAGCAATGTCCCAGCCCATTGATGATGCCGGCGGCGAACAGCGGTTGCGCGACGAGCTGCACGGCGAGCATCGTGATCGCTGGAATGCCGAAAGCGACCATTTGCACCGTGATGCACAGGGAAATGCCGACCACGGGAAAGCGGCTATAGACGTTGCGCTCGATCCAGTCATCGGGCGTACCGCGGCCGTAGTTGCGCAGAATATCCGGGTCGCGCGCCGCTGCGGCGTAGAGCTCATAGCCCTGCAACATGACGCGCGCCAACCCGAATACGACGGGGCTGTGCGGGTCCCCGGCGCGGTCCGGGAACGCGTGGTGCCGGCGATGAACGGCGACCCATTGTCGCGTCACCGTGGCTGCGCAGAACCACAGCCAGAAGCGAAAGAAGTGCCGCACCGCCGGGTGCAGCGCGAGGGCGCCATGGGACTGATCGCGATGCAGGTATAGACTGATGCCGAGGAACATCACCTGCACCATCACGAAAGTAGATAGAACGTACCCCCAGAGCGGGAGCCGAATCAGTCCGTAGAAGAAATGCAATGGCATGGGTGAGCCTGGGGATCCCGCTGGGATCACGCTGGGATCACGCTTCTCCGCCGTCCGCGGCTACCGACTTGGTGGCGCGGCTTGGAGTGTATGAGGGACCGGGCAATACGTTCGGCGCCGTGCGCGTTTGCAGGCGGCCGAGCTCCGTCGCTTCCATCGCCTTGCCGAAATAGTGACCTTGGCCCTCGGTGCAGCCGTGTTTCAGCAAGGCTGCCAGCTCCGCGGCAGTTTCCACGCCCTCTGCGATGACACGCATATTCAGCCTCCTGCCCATGCTGATCAGCAGGCCGACGATCACGCCATCGCTGACGTTCGAGGCAATGTCCCGCACGAACGCCTGGTCGATCTTCAGCGTATCGATCGGGAAGCGCTTCAAGTGGCTCAGGCTCGAATAGCCCGTGCCAAAGTCGTCCAGTGCCAACTTCACCCCTAGTTGGCGCAGTGCATGCAGCACTGCCGCCGTCGCGGTCGAGTCCTGCATCAGGAAGGTTTCGGTCAGCTCGAACTGGAGATCGTGTGGCGCGACGCCGGTCTCCTCCAGGACGGCCCGCACGCCGCTGACGAAACCTCCGTCGCGCAGTTCGACGGCGGAGATGTTGATGGCGATCCGCATCGTCGGCAGGCCTGCATCCTGCCAGGTCCGCAACTGCTGGCAGCCGGCGCGCAGGACCCACCGGCCGATCGACACGATGAAGCCGGAGTCCTCCGCAATCGGCATGAACTGTTCCGGCGCTATGAGTCCACGTTGCGGATGCCGCCAGCGGATCAGCGCCTCGGCACCGACGATGGCACGGGTACGAAGATCGACGATCGGCTGATAATGCAGGACAAGCTGCTGCCTCTCGATTGCGTGCCGCAGGCCGTCCTCGAGCGACTGCCGCTCGAGCGCGCGCAGTGTCATATCGGACTCGAAGAACTGGTAGTTGTTGCGGCCGCGCTCCTTGGCGTGATACATCGCAAAGTCGGCATGGCGCAGCAGCGTCTCCGTGTCCGTCCCGTCATCGGGATAGGTCACGATACCGATGCTCGCCGTAAGACACAGACTGTGCTGATCGATCCGGTAGGGAGCGCTCAGCACCAGGAGCATCTTCTCTGCACACAGGGCCGCATCCTGCGCGTGCGCTACCTCCGCAAGCAGTATTACGAATTCATCGCCGCCTTGGCGGCTCACGGTGTCCGAGCTGCGCACGCAACCGCGCAGGCGCCGCGCCACCGACTGGAGCAGCTGATCGCCGACATGGTGACCCAGCGTGTCGTTGATGTGCTTGAAGCGATCCAGATCGACGAACAGAACCGCCAGTTTTTCTCGATGACGGTGTGCCATGATGATTGCTTGTGTCAGCCGATCGCCGAACACAGCTCGATTGGGCACATCGGTGAGGCTGTCGTGTTGCGCCAGATAAGACATACGAAGCGACAGGGCCCGCGTGGCGCTCACGTCGTGAAACACCATTACGGCACCGGTAACGCGTCCGCAGCGGTCGTGGATAGGTGCCGCGGAATCCTCGATCGCAACTTCCACGCCGTCGCGACGAACCAGGATGCAGTTTGGAGTGAGGCACACTCTCGTGTCGTTGCGCGCCGCCAGCGACAGCGGGTTCGGGGCAGCTTCACGGGTGGCCGAATCGATGACCCGGAAAACTTCCTCGACCGGATGGCCGAGCGCCTCCTGGCGCGACCAGCCCGTCATCTGCTCGGCAACCGTGTTGAGGTAGGTGACGGCGCCCGTCAGATCGCAGCTCATGACCGCATCGCCGATGGAGTTGAGCGTCACCTCGGCGCGCTCCTTTTCCTCGAACAGCTCTTCAGCGATCGCCGCACGATCGATCATGCTGTGCAGCGCCTTCGGCAACAGATACGCGTCGAGACGGTGCTTCAGCAGGTAGTCCTGCGCGCCACGCTGGACGGCCAGCTTCGCGATGTCTTCGTGGTCGGCCGCGCACAACAGCAATATTGGGATGTGGGCTGCCGCGCGAAATACCCGATCGAACGTCTCGAGCCCCTTGCTATCGGGCAGGAACAGGTCGAGCATGATGGCCGCGATAGCGCCCGGCCCGCGGTTCCCGGGTGCATCTGCGCTCTCCAGCCGTTCCAATCCGGTCGTGCACAGCTTGAGCCACTCGATCACAAAGGCGGGGTCGTGGCCGCTGATCAAGCCACTGCGAACTGCGTCGGCATCCGCGGGATCGCTCTGGATCAGCAAGATATTGCGTGACATGGGTGTTGCGCCGTCGCTGCCGCGGCACCACAGTGCAGCACGGGCCTGGAAGGCGCACTGTACGGTAGCGAACACAGGCCGCCCCAGATGCGCCGCATTCGAGGGGAAATGAAGCGGGCCTGCTGCGGCGCACCGGCGGCACAGATCACGCCGACACCGTCCCCCTACATGTCGGGGTGCTAGAGAGCAAGACGTCCAACCTGCAGCGCGGCCGCAGCCGGTCGGGGGAAGGCGCGCGCAAGTTCGCCGCCGTATCCCTGCCTTGGCGAATATTGTCCGTGCCTCTGGCAAGAGGTCTCCAGATCGGGTGCCGCCGACCCTGTCGCGGCAGTCGAGCTCTGCGATCCGGGCGTGCTCTGTGCGCTGGGACACATAGTCCGCCGGAAGCGTTTAGACTGAAGCGTGCGGCATCCAGTCGCGAGGGGGAGTGTTTCAATGCCGGGCCCGCCCCGACCGCACGAGAACCACATTCTGGCTGCACTGCCAGCGGCGGAGCGAGAGCGGCTCTTCCCGCACCTGAAGCTCGTTGAGATGCCCCTCGGCATGGTCCTGTACGAGTCCGGCGATAGGCTGCGGCACATCTACTTTCCGACGGATTCCATCGTCTCGCTGCTGTACGTGCTGCAGGACGGCGCGTCGGCGGAAATCTCGGTCGTTGGGAACGACGGGGCGATTGGCGTTGCGCTGTTCATGGGCGGCGAAACGACCACGAACCGTGCGATCGTGCAGAGCGCCGGTTCTGCGTACCGGCTGTCCGGCGCCCGTCTCAAGGAGGAATTCCAGCGTCACGGGGAGATGTTGCACATCCTTCTGCGCTATACCCAGGCCCTGCTCACTCAGATGGCGCAGACGGCGGTGTGTAACCGTCATCACTCGGTGGACCAGCAATTGTGCCGCTGGCTGCTGCTCTCACTCGACCGGCTCTCATCCAACAAACTGACGATGACCCAGGAGCTCATCGCCAACATGCTGGGAGTGCGCCGCGAAGGGGTCACCGACGCTGCAGGCAAGCTGCAGAAACTCGGAGCAATCGAGTATCGCCGCGGACGGATTACCGTACTGGACCGGCCGCAGCTCGAGAGGCTCTCGTGCGAGTGCTACCGTGTCGTAAAGGCAGAGACCGACAGGCTCCTGCCGTCGTTCCCGACCTCCTGATCGCAGAGAACGCTCTCGTGCCGTATCTGCGGCTGTCTCCAATCCCGGGCTATCCGCCGCTGGGGCGCGTCGTGTGTTCGCTGGCGCACCGACGGTGGCGCAGAATGCACGGAAAATTCCCACTGTCGGCAGTGAAGGTGACCAGTGCACATGAAGTTCGGACGAGCGCGATGGAGGCAAGCTGACATCGACACTGAAGTCTTTGCCCGCGTGCTCGAGCTCGAAGAGTAAGTGTGATCGAGGACCCGCGCGTGACCGCCCGGCGTCTGCAGCAGAGGTTGCAACGTTGGTTGATCCAGGATGCCTGCCCGCTATGGTCCACGCACGGCGTCGATCGCGTTCGTGGAGGCTTCCACGAGCGTCTGGACGGTACGCGACCTGTGGATGAGCCACGCCGTGCGCGGGTACAGCCGCGGCAGGTGTCAGCGCTTTCCAATGCGGCTGCTCTGGGCTGGAAAGGTGATTCGGTGAGGTTGGTGAGCAGCGGTCTCGCTTACTTCCATGGTCATTATCGCCGTCCCGACGGCTTGTATCGAACGTTGATCGCAGCAGACGGGCGCCCCATCGATAACCGTGCCTACCTCTACGACCAGGCTTTCGGGCTGCTGGGGTTGGCCGATAGTCAGCTCGTGCTTGGCTGCGCGCCTGAGATCGCAGAACAGGCTCAACTGCTGCGCGCGGCGCTCTACAGCTGTCTGAAGAATCCAGATGGCGGGTTCGAATCGGGGCTGTCCATTGGCAACCCCCTATCGGCGAATGCACATATGCATCTGTTCGAGGCGGCCCTGGCGTGGACTGCCTCGCGCGCTGATCCGGGTTGGCGCTCGCTGTGCAACGAGATCGGGGATCTCGCCCTCACGCGCTTCATCGATGCAGAGAGCGGTGTTGTCCACGAGCACTTCATGCCAGATTGGTCCGTGCTGCCGGGCATGTCCGGGCGCATCATCGAGCCGGGCCATCACTACGAATGGGCGTGGCTACTGTTCCAATGGGGCGGCGCCGCTCGCGGTGAGGCTGTGAGCGCAGCACTGCGATTGATCGAGGTTGGCGAGCAGTACGGCCTGCGCGGCGGCTTCGTGATCAACAGCCTGCTCGATGACTACTCGGTCGTCGATGGCTCCTCCCGGCTGTGGCCGCAGGCGGAGCGATTGCGGGCGACGGCATTTGCGGCTCGCATGACGGGAAGAGCACGCCATTGGCGGATGACAAATGAAGCGGCGGAGTCGTTATGCCTGTACCTGCGCGGCAGGGTCGCAGGCTCATGGTATGACCGACGCACGCCGCAGGGTTGGTTTGTCGAGGAGCCCGCACCGGCGAGCACTTTCTATCACATAGTCGGCGCCATCAAGGAGCTCACTGCGGCCGTCAGCTGCGCATGAATCGCAGCAGTGCGGCAATCTCCAGGCTGGCGAAACTGCAGAAGGTGTCGGAGACGGCGTAGGGCAGGATGAGCGTTTCGCCGTGGCGCATCGCGCCGCAGGTGTAGATGACGTTCGGGACATATCCTTCGCGCTCTGAAAGGCCAGGCCGCAACAGCGGCTCGCGGGTCCGGGCCAGGACCTTGGACGGATCTTTCTTGTCCAGGAGTGCGGCTCCGATGGAATAGCGGCGAACCGGTCCGACGCCGTGCGTCAACAGAAGCCACCCTTCGTCCAGCTCGATCGGCGCACCGCAGTTGCCGATCTGCACGAACTCCCACGGACACTGTGGGCGGAGGATCGCGACGCCCCCTTCCCAGCGATACAAGTCGTCAGAATAGATGAGGTAGAGGTTCTCGTTGTCCTGCCGGCCGATCATGGCGTAACGGCCCTCGATCCGTCGCGGAAAGAGACCCATGCCTTTGTTCTTCGCCGCCAGGCCTTGCAGGGGGGTCAGCCGAAACGAGAGAAAGTCCCGCGTCTCGAGCAACTCCGAGCGTATGGACCGGCCGTTGTACGCGGTATAGGTCGCGTAAAAGATCCTTTCAGCACCGCTGTCGAAAGGTACGAAGCGGGCGTCCTCGATGCCATTCGATTGCGCGTCCGTCACAGGGAAGATGACCCGCTCGCTGATATCCGTGTCTGCCGCGAAGGCGAGCTCGACTTGCTCACCTTCGGGCCGCTGGGTGCGACGTATTACATCGGGAATCGCCGCCAGGCGGGCCGTGGGGTCCAGGCGCAGGCCGCCGTCCGCAGCAATCCAGCCCGATCGGAACGTCAGGGACGACACGTGGCCTTCGCCGACGGCACGCACGCTCAGGATGAAGCGGCGGCGATTCCCTCCGGGCGCAGATTGGTCGGGCGCTGCCACGATGCTTGGGTTGAACAACGCCGCCGCCTCGAATGAATATTCGTGGAGGAAGTACGCGCCAATGAGCTGTCGCTGCTGCTGGGAGAAAGTGGGGTGCGCGGCAAAGGCAGCTTCCATGTCTTTGGCGCGCGCTTCGAATATCTCGAGGAGGTTTCGATGGCGTCCCTCGAAGTTGTCCAGCACCTCGGCCAGCTGTGCGGAGGTCGTCGCGGGATCAAGCGCCAGGACGCGCTCGACGATATGGTTCGCGCGTGTCTTGTCGGTCGGGTTGAGGTCCCGCGGCTCCGTGGCTGGCTTGAACTGCCGGACGACCACTCGAGCCGGATCCGGGCGCAAATGGACGTCGTGTCGATGCAGCAGGGTGGATTTGGACAAGCGATCCTCTTTGTCGTAGTGGCGTGCGAGAGCCTCGCTCGGGCTCAGGCATGCAGCCCTGCCGGAGGCAGTGCTGCGCGTTCACCGTTCGTCTTGCCGAGCTGGCGGATCTCGGCGAGCGCGAGAAGATACGATACAGCAGACTCGCCGCCGCGGTTCTCGTTCGCGCGGTCGGCGTGCAGTCCGTCACGACAGGCGCCCGTTTCCAGGTCGACGAGTGGAACAGACAAATCGTTCGTGCCCAGAAACCAGGCGAATGCGCGCAGTGCGTGCGCCTTCCAGCGCGCATCACCCTCCACGCGCCAAGCGGCGAGACAGGCAGAGATAGTGGCGCTGGCTTCCAGCGGCTGCTGATCGAACGGGCGTGGACGCATCCTCTTGCGGCCGAAGCTGTCCGAACCGATGGGTCGGAAGACCCCTGCGTCGGAGGTCTGCACGGACATCAGCCAGCGCAACGACCGAATGCCGGCGGTTGTACAGCAAGGCATGTCGGCCGCCGCGCCGGTCGTGATCAGCGCCTGTGAGAGACGCGCGTTGTCATAGGCCAGACTCTCTTCGAACCACACCCAATCCGGTGTCTCGACGGACGCGAGCATCGACGTCAACCGTTCGGCCAGCGAGATTCGCAGCGCCCGCGTGGTGTCATCGGCGGCGATCACAGCGCAATACGCATTGAGGCCAAGCAGGGTAAAGGCCCAGGCGCGTGGTGAATGGAAGCCGGCGACTGCCGGCAGTGCCGCCGTGAACAGGTCGGCCGCCCACTGCCGGCGGGACCAGAGAAGATCGCTGCGCACGCATTCGCCGAGCCCCCAGAGCGCCCGCCCGTGGCTGTCTTCGGAGCCAACCGATTCCAGCCAGCGACGCTCGAAGCTCATGAAATTGCGAAAGCGCCCGGCATCGGGATTCCACGCATGCTGCAAAAACCCCGCGAAGCGTGCGGTGAGTGTGTGGGGCAGGTGCTGTTCGGAAGGGCTGTTGAGGGCGCAGGCAACCAGCAGGGCCCGCGCATTGTCGTCGAGACAGTAGCCGTGGGCTCGATCCGGAACGCAGTGTAGAGCATGCTGCATCAGGCCGGTGTCGTCGCACATCTCGAGAAAGTGCCCGAGCTGCACGGGCGGTGCGGCAGCCGTGTCGCGCGGACTTGCGCGTTCCGAACTGAACGGGGAGAGCTGCCGGGGAACCGGCCCCACATGGGCGCTCTTCTGGAAGGCGTCTATGTAACGTTTTGCTGTTTGTTCCCAGGTCATCGAACGGCTGCTTGCGTAGGCGCGTACACGCATGGCCTGCCGCCGCGCATCGTCAGTGAGCAGGTCCGCAATCTCTGTACCGATGGCTGCGGCGTCGCTGAACGGAACCAGGACACCGCGCCCATCCGCGAGCAATTCACGCGCGTGCCAGTAGGGCGTCGAGACAACGGCTTTTCCGAGCCCGAAGCTATAGGCCAGTGTGCCTGAGGTCATCTGCGCTTCATGGAGGTACGGCGTGACGTAGACATCGCACATGGCGATGAAAGTGAGCAGCGTCTGCCGGTCGACGAACCGATTGAGGAATACGACGTGGTTTTCGACACCGACCGCCCGGGTGCGCTCCATGAGCCTCTCACGGTACGCCTCGCCCTCGCGGCGCACGAGATGCGGATGTGTCGCACCGAGCACCACATACATCGATTCCGGACAGCTCTTGAGGATGCACGGCATGGCATCGATCATGACTTCGATGCCCTTATTGGGGGAGAGCAGGCCGAAGGTGAGCACGATCGGCTGGTTCTCGAAGCCGAGGGCCGCTTTGGCGAGGTCGGGCTCGGTGAAGACGGAGTCCGGAATGCCATGCGGGATGAGCTCGATCTTGCCGGTAGGGACGCCGTATACGCTGCTCAGCAGCTGGTGGGCCTTCTCCGCCATGACGATGACTTTCGTAGAAATGCGGGCGATTTCGTTCACGACCGCGCGCTGGGCCTGCGAGGGCTCCGCCAGCACCGTATGCAAGGTAGTGACGATTGGCATCGTCAGTCGCCCGAGCAGCGTGATGATCAGGCGTCCGGCCTCACCCCCGAATATCCCAAACTCATGCTGCACGCAGACTACGTCGAAGCGCTCCGCGTTCAGGAAGTCCGCGGCTCGCACATAGTCCTGCGCATTGTTTTCTCGGATCTGGAGTCGCACGTCGCGAGGATAGTCGTAGGCTTGGCCTTCGTCTGTCATGGCCACGATGGCGGTCTGGAGACCTGCGCCCGCGCTGGCGACGGCGCTTTGCAGGTCGGTGGTAAAGGTCGCGATTCCGCAGCGGCGTGGCAATGAGTTGCCGATGAACGCAACACGGCGCAAGGCGCTGACGGTCGCGCTCACTGCCGGTGGGTCGATGCGCTTTGCCACAGCCCGAGGTTTTTCGAAAAGCGTCAGGCTTGGATCCCGATCGCCGATGACGAGGTGCGGTGTACTGCTAGAATGAATAGGCTGTTCAAAAGGTCTCCTGCGGTCCTCAATCGTACCGTCAGGGGCGCCTTCGTTCCGTGCGCTCGCGCACCGACCGAAGCCTTTCCGCAGGGACGGCAGCACGTTTACCGCGGATGGCCAGTCCGGCAGTGCGCTGGAACGTGCATGCAGTGCCGCCGCTACTTTCCGGCGCGAACGCCCTGAAGCTGCAGCTTCGCCGCCTAAGCTCGTTGGCGCACAGACGCTCTGCGGCGTTAGCCGCACGATGCGCGCGTCGAAGAACGACTCTCGTCGCCGGCGACGGCCGCCGTTTCCTGGAGGATGCAAAGAGTGTCTCACCCAATGCGCGCCCCTTCCCTTATGTCGGCCGAGCAAGATATGCAACTGAAGAAACAGATCGAGGAGCTTCAGGCGAAGGTCACGGACCGGGGTTTGGTAGTCACGCTCGAGGATTCGCTGTTCGCAACCGGTAGCGCGGATCTGAGGGCCGAAGCCGCTGCCTCCGATTTGCGCAACCTGATTGCGTTTCTCGAGGAGCATCCGGCGCGGACTGCCGTAATCGAAGGCTACACGGACAGCCTCGGCGCACAAGGTTTCAACCACGGGCTGTCACAGAGGCGAGCCGATGCAGTGATGGGATATCTAATCGCACACGGCGTGCAGCCTCGGCGGGTTAGTGCCTTGGGTAAGGGGGAGAGCGAGCCTCTCGCCGCCAATAATTCCGCGGCAGGCAGGCAGCGCAACCGCCGGGTCGAGGTCATCATCGCCAATCCGCCGGCTGCGCTTCGCTAGTGCACATCGAGGACGCGCGACAGCTGCAGACTTGGGAAGGCGAGGGCGGACAGTCCGTGTTCTCCGCCGAGCCGCTCAGAGTACTGATCGTCGAGAGCGATGTGTCCACCTCGGGTTCGCTTCAGCTCATGCTGCACGCATCGGGGCACGAGACTCGCGTCGCCAGTTCCGGCGCTGCCGCGCTAGAGGTCGCAGCGGAGTTTTATCCCTCCGTAGTCTTGCTCGAGCTCGAGTTGCCGGACATGAATGGCTATGACGTCGCGCGGTTGTTGCGTGAGCATGCACAAACCCATGACTTGAGACTGATTGCGCTGACCTTCAGCCGCGCGCACGCAGGACGGGAGTTGGCTCGTGTGGCGGGCTTCGAGCGCTATCTGCTGAAGCCCGTCGCTGCGGTCGATCTGGCCGAGCTACTGCGGGCGCCGGCTGATGAATGATGTCGGATTTCCCGTCGATCGCGTTCGCGGCGGCGCTCCCATGTGTACTATCCGCTTTGCAAACCGCGGCTGCCGCGATGGTC
>CAZLYG010000066.1:0-9940 GCA_964563075.1 uncultured Steroidobacteraceae bacterium
AGTTCGCCCGGGTCCTCTGCGACGCGGGCGAGTCGGCGGAATGTGAGGGTGAAGTCCGCCTGAGACTGCTCCATCGTCGTCAACAGACCCCGAACGAGTGTGGCGTCGCCATCCATCGACGCTGCAAGGCCGATTTTCCGGCACATCCCTGATAGGAAGCGCGCATCGAATTGCCCCATGAAGCTGTCGAGCACCTCACGCGCCAGACTGATCGCTTTCTCGCGGTCGGGGTCGATCGAGGGCAGCAGCGCCTCAGCGAAGCGCGCCAGGTTCCACTGTGCGATCGCGGGCTGATTGGTATACGCATAGCGGCCATTGCGGTCGATCGAGCTGAGAACAGTTCTCGGGTCGTACTGATCCATGAACGCGCACGGGCCGTAGTCGATTGTCTCACCCGATATCGCCATGTTGTCGGTGTTCATCACGCCGTGGATGAAGCCCAGCAGCATCCACTGCGTGATGAGAGTCAGCTGACGCTGCGTTACTTCCCTCAATACCGCCAGCGCAGGTGAGTTGGCATCGTGGGCGGCGGGATAGTGTCGCGCTATCACGTACTGCAGCAACTCCCGCAACCCATCCTCATCACTGCGAGCGGCAAAGTACTGAAATGTGCCAACACGGACGTGACTGGCGGCGACGCGCGCGAGCACTGCACCGGGTAGAGCTGTCTCGCGATAGACCGATTCCCCTGTGGTGACAACCGCCAGCGAGCGGGTCGTGGGGACGCCAAAGGAATGCATAGCCTCACTGATGAGGTACTCACGCAGCATCGGCCCGATGACGGCTCTGCCGTCGCCGCCACGCGAGAAGGGTGTGAGGCCGGCGCCTTTGAGCTGGATGTCACGCAGGGCTCCATCCCGCCCTCTGATCTCGCCGAGCAGAATCGCTCGCCCGTCACCCAGCCGGGGCACGAACACGCCGAACTGGTGTCCCGCATAGGCCATCGCGATCGGATGGGCATCCTCGGGAAGCTGATTGCCTGAGAAAATGGTCGCGGCCTCAGGCTCGATGACGCTCGCGTCAAGTCCCAGGTCGGTCGCCAGTCCCTTATTGAATACGACGAGCCGCGGGTCCGGCACGGGAGTGGGGGCCACCGGCACATAGAACCGGCTCGGCAGGGCGCCGTAGGTGTGCAGGAACCCCAATCGCATCGATCTCACTCCGCTGTCATCGACTCGTCCGATGCTACCCCGGGCCCTGGCCCCGTGCGAGCGGCAGCGGGCGCTGCAATTGAGTAATATCAGGCTGCGGGATCCGCACCAATCCAGGGGCACTGAAAAATGACTCGAACACGAACTCTCGCGATCCTTGGCTCACTCGCCTTGCTCGGCGGCACAAGCAGCTGGGCAATGGCTGCGGATACGGCGGCGCCGGCCCCGGCGGAGTATGCGATACCCGCGGGCACCCCGGCGTACATTCGCAGCGCGGTGGAGTCGCCCGCCCGGCCCGCGGAGCAGAAAGCGAGAGACGCCAACCGCAAGCCCGCGGAGTTGCTGACCATGTCGGGTATCAAGCCCGGCGACCGCGTGGTCGAGTTCGCATCCTTCGGGCAGTATTTCACCACGTTCCTGTCAGACATCGTCGGACCCAAAGGCAAGGTCTACATGTATGACTTGCCGTACACCGAGAAGCGTGCCGGTGCCGCGAGCCGCGCGTTCGTCGCTGCGCATCCGAACTGCACGTACGAGCTGGTCGACTACAACAAGCTTGAGCTGCCGAAGCGCGTGGACATCGTGTTCAACGTTCTCTACTACCACGACCTGTCCATCAACAACATCGACGTGGCGAGCCTCAACGCCCGTATCTTCAAGGCGCTCAAGCCGGGCGGTATTTTCTTCGTGGTGGATCACAACGCCGCGCCGGGCTCGGGCAGGCGCGATACGAACAAGTTGCATCGTATCGACCCGGAGTTGATCAAGCAGGAAGTCACGGCCGCCGGCTTCGAGCTGGTCGAGGAGAGCCATCTGCTCGCGCATCCTGAGGATGACCATACGAAGATGGTGTTCTCACCCGGTCTGCGTGGCATGACGGATCAGACGGTCTTCAAGTTCCGCAAGCCGGCCAGGTAGTTCCGCACAGGACGGGGCTGGTGACGCTGACCGCCGCGGGGGGCTGACGACGACCGCCCTTTTTGCGCCTGGCGCGGGCTGTCATGCCGGATACTGATCTTCGCGCACCCACCAGCCGTGGATCTGGGGACATGCCTGCACGCGCAACCGGACCGTGGCGATCGGCCCTTCTCCGAGATGCTCGGCGTCGAAGATGAGGAGGTCGGAGCGTAAGCGCTCATCGAGGTGCCAGGCGACGCCGAGGAGGTAACCTTCGCCCTCGGCCGCGTTGCTGCTGCGGGGCGCGAACAGAGGTTCTCCAAGTGAGACGGTCGGCGGTGCCTTCCACAGCTGGTAGCTGCGCGTCTGATGATCGATGCGCGCATAGCAGGCAGCCTTCCAGCGCACCGGGTCGGCAGGATCCGGACAACCCATGAAGCCGTAGCGGTACGGCACGGTGTTGTACCGATCATCCTGCCGCGGCAGTGGCGCTATGAGGGGATACAGCTTCTCGATACCGTATCCGATGTTCCTGCCTCGCAGGTTGACCGAGAGCCTATGGAGATAGCTCGTTCCGGCGGCTGCGTCGTACGGAGCTCCGTCCCTGTTGGGAACTACCGAGTACGGGTTTGCCGCGGTGATTTCCCGATCGAAATACAGTTTGCCGCCGTCCTCGAAGGCGCCGAGCGTGTGGCTGCCGCCGCGTGCCGGGCCCTCGAGCCACTGCAGATCCTTGCCATCCCCATGGCGGCGCATGAATCCCAGGTAGCTCTTCTTGTCCTTGTCCCATGACCAGTGAATACCGCCGCGGCGCATCTGCTCGTGGTCGATGGCCAGGGGGATCAGAAAGAAGGCGATGTGGTTTTCGGTGACGGCGAAGTCGTGCACGCTGCTGACGTAGGGCATCCTGACCTCGGCGTCCCAGACCTTCCTGCCGTTGCGGTCGATTTCGAACACGGCAATCGCATCGCTCCCGAAGCCGCGCGCTTCATAGCCGAACGCGACGATGTTGCCGGTGGAGGAGCACACTTTGGGGTGCGCCGTGAACGGCTGCTCGCGGGGTAGCTGTCCGTCGAAGGTGTAGACCGGGTCGAGCGTCTCCAGGGTGTTCAGGTCGAGCGCCGATGGCGGGCTGTCCTCCTTGAGCGCGAGGAGGAGATTCCTGTGTTGAATGACGTGAGTGTTTGCGGTGCTGCGACTCAATCCCCTGACGCTCGGGTCATCCACGGAGGGATTGCGATACATCGGCATCAGTATCCTGCGCGCCTTGTCCTGCGCCACATAGCGTTCAGTGCGAACGTAGCGGCTGCGATAGTCGACACGTCCGTCCTTGATACGGAACAGGCGCACGTGCCCCTCGCCATCGAAGGGGATGTTGCCGGGGGCGAGCGGATACTGTGGATCCGGCCCGACCGCGTAGAATCCGCCGCTGAGATTCGCGGGAATCTGTCCCTCGATCTCGCAGTCGCGCACCTCGACTTCCGCGCCGAGCGGAGCGTACGTGGCGCCATAGGGAGCGATTTCGGTCATGGACCGGTAGCGTAGCGCGGACTTGCCGCTAGCGCTCTATCTCCTCGCGGCCACCAGCAACAGGCGCGGTGACCCCGGGCCGAACGCGCCATCCTCCGTGTCGCCACAGAGGCGGCACAGATCGAACCCCGCGTCCGTCAGGGAGCGCACCAACTCGCCACTGGTCATCACGAAGTGGCGATAAATCAGCTCGTGCGTGCGGCCATCGATAGTCAGCTGCGCACGCGTATTGATGATCGACAGAGGATTGCATCACTGGGCGCGGCGACGTCGAGGTAGTCGCTGCCGGGACCGCCGCTTCCCAGAAGCGCATGACCGGGGCGGTGAAGAAGGTCCGATACCAGTCCGATGGCACAGGAGAGTCTGCTGTCATGGTGACACCTGAGGCGAAAGGAGAGCGCCGGCGCTGGGATGCGCCGGGACATACGACTGACCGGCCGTTAGCGCCGGTCACCTCAGGCAATGACGGACAGAGGCCTTCTCTTCACAAAGGGCGACTTCAGGTCGCAATTTCGGACGATACCCAGGGGGGAGCGCCGGCTGATAGTCTACGAGCCAGACCCCCTGGAGGAAAGCGACATGGCCGACAACGATCCGAGCACCAACCATCCTTCCGGCTACGTTCCTCCTAAAGTCTGGGTCTGGGACAAGGACAACGGGGGGCAGTTCTCGCGCATCAACCGGCCGGTTTCCGGTGCCACGCATGAGAAGGAGCTTCCGGTCGGCAAGCACCCGCTGCAGCTGTATTCCCTGGGAACACCCAACGGGCAGAAGGTGACGATCATGCTCGAAGAGCTGCTCGCCCTGGGCCACAAGGGTGCGGAGTATGACGCCTGGCTGATCAAGATCGGCGAGGGTGAGCAGTTCTCCAGCGGCTTCGTCGCCATCAATCCCAATTCCAAGATTCCCGCAATGCTCGACCGCTCGACCGATCCGCCGACGCGGCTGTTCGAGAGCGGCTCGATAATCTTCTACCTGGCGGAGAAATTCGGAAGCTTTCTGCCTGTCGAGCACTACCGCCGCGCCGCCACGATGAACTGGCTGATGTGGCAGATGGGCGCCGCGCCCTTCGTGGGCGGCGGGTTTGGCCACTTCTACGCCTACGCCCCCTTCAAGATCGAATACGCGATTAACCGCTATGCCATGGAGACCAAGCGCCACCTGCACCTTCTCGATACTCACCTGGCGAGCCACGAGTACATGGTGGGCGATGAATACACGATCGCCGATATCGCGATCTGGCCGTGGTACGGAGCCATCATGCGCAGTGCCTACAATGCGCAGGAGTTTCTCGGCGTCGGCGAATACCGGAATGTGAACCGATGGGTGGAGCTGATCGCGAGCCGGCCGGCGGTGAAGCGCGGCCAGATCGTCAATCGTACGTTCGGCTCGGAGGGCCAGCTGCCCGAGAGGCACGACGCGAGCGATTTCGACCGGATCGCGCGGACCTAGGGTTCGCGGCCCGCGCCGACCAGCCGGCGCGGTGCTGGGGGCGACTGCGCTGCCAGTCCAGGCCGCGTTGTCAGCGCCGCGCAGTCCTGGCGGCGACTGCGGGCCGGGGCACGCCGCCCGGCCATCAGCGCCGCCCCTCCATCATCTGCTCGATCAGCGGGACGGGGGCGCTGCCGAAGCTCAGAAACTGCTCGTGGAAGCGCTTCAGATCGAAGGCGGCTCCCTGTTCCTTTTTCAGCCGTTCGCGGAAGTCATAGATCGCCGAGTAGCCCGCGAAGTAAGTCGTCAACTGAACGCTGGTCACCTTGACGCGGTGCCACTTCTCGTGAAACTCCTGTTCGCCCTGGAATGCATCGTGGACCAGCAGGCGCCGTGCGTCCTCCTCACTCATGCCGAGCACGTGCACGCCGTAGTCGAGAATCGTGTTGCATACCGAGCGCAGGTTCCACTTCCAGTAGATGAGCCACTGTTCGGCGGTATCCGCGCCGTAGCCTGACTCCATCATCATGCGCTCGCCATAGACGGCCCAGCCTTCGATCGTCGCGCCGTTGCCGAAGACGCTCTTGATCAGGCTCGCGGACCGGTTCGCGTACATCAGCTGCACGTAGTGCCCCGGCACGGTCTCATGAATGACCAGTATCGGCAGCATCCAGCGGTTGTACTCCCGCAGGAAACTCTCGGCCTGCTCGGCAGTCAGGTCGCTCAGCGGGTCCAGGTTGAAATAACTCGGTGCACCGGGATCGTACGGACCCGGTGGATCGAGGCTCCCGCCGGCTACACCGCGCTCATAGGGTGGTGTTTCGCGCACCTGCAGAGGTTTGCTGCGATCCACATCCAGCAGCCCATGCTCGTTGACCCAGTCCTCCAGTTGCGGAATGAGGCGCTTCACCTCCGGGACCAGCTCCGCGGGTGCCACATGCTGCTTGGAGATTTCTGCGATCACGCGCGCGGTCAGCTCCTGTCGATCCGTGGGGAGCGCCTCGTTGGGAAAGTACTTTGGCCACAACAGCTCTGCCAGCAACCCCATCCGTTCCAGCAACCGCGTTTTCTCCTGCTGCGCGCGCTGATAGAGCGCCTCTGCGGTCTCACCGGATTGAACCTGGTATGTGAACTGCTGATCGTACAGTTTGCGCCCGATGCGGAAGGAGCGAACCCGCCCGGCGGCGGCGCCAAAGTCTCCGGGGCCAGCGGGACGCAGTGTTGTTGCCATGCGTTGCTGCAGAGCCTCGAGCCAGCTCACGTAGTCGCTGATCGCTGTACGCGCTGCGCGGATGCGCTGCTCCAGCACGCTGCGCTCATCGGGGCTGAGATTCGCGGCGCTGATCTGCTTCGCGAGGCTCTCACCGAAAACATCCAGAGCGCCGCGATTCTGTTGTATTGCCAGATCCACGTGCTCGGACGTCGGGTCCTTGATGTTCTGCCTGGCTGCGGTGTAGTAGGCCGGCACCTTCTCCAGGCGCCGCATCACCATGCGCAAGCGCTCCTGCGCAGGCGCGTTGGTCAGCAGGAGCGCGAACGGTTCGGCGACATTGTAGACAGAGGGGTCCCACTCCCATGCGCGCAGCTCGGTGAGTGCCCAGCGGTCGCTGGTGAAGAGATTGTCCAGCAGCGTCCAGTCCGCCCGGACGGGCGGACTGAGGGACTGCGGGGCAATCTTGTGCAGTTGCCTCAGCCAGCGCTGCAGTTGCGCCAGCTCGCTCGCGCGGGCGGACGCATCAGGCACGTTGAGCCGCTCGGCGCTCTTGTAGTAGCCATTCTCGATCGCGGCGTCGGAATGCATGCGCCACCATTGGGCAAAGAAGCCTGCGCCGAACTGTCGTTGAAACACCGCATCTGCGGCATTGGCGGAGTCAGCCCGATTCCGGGAGTCCGCCGGCCATGCGGGCGCCGCGCCGCCCAGGAGCAGGAGGAGTGCGATCGCGAGGGACCGCTGCGCGGTCGGTGCCAATGAGCATCTCATGAGTTATGATAAAACTGCAGCGCGGTGCTTGATGCAAGAATAACGCAGGGGGAGTCTCTCAAGACATGCGGCTCGTGAGAATCGCTTCGGCTGTGCTGGTCATGGGTTGCGCGATGACGACGGGGGTGTCGGCGCAGAACCTTCTCATCTCCAATGCCCGCATCATCGTCGGTGACGGCCAGGTCATCGAGAAGGGCTCCGTCGTCGTCAAGGACGGCAAGATCGCATCCGTGACGCCGAGTGCGGCCTCCGTAGCGACGGCGCGAGGCACCGTGCGTATCAACGGAACCGGTATGACAGTGATGGCCGGCTTCATCGACGTCCACCGACATCTGATCTACGGCCCTCCCGAGCGCTATTTCGCGGAGCAGGCAGTTGATCGCATGCGTGAGCTCCTCGAGGCCGGCTTCACGACCGTACAGGCGGGCGGTGACGACAATGCCGCCATTCTCGAGCTCAAACATCGTGTCGAGCGCGGGGAAATCAAAGGCCCGCGCATCCTCGCCGCGGATCGGATCGTCACCGGTCGGTTGAACAGCGATGAGGAAGTGCGCAGCGCGATCCGTGCCGCGAAGAGCGCCGGCTACGATTCGATCGCTGAAGTGATCTATCCCATGAGCCCGCCGCCGGCGCCGCCGACGCAGAAGGAGACACATAACCTCGCGGTTGCGCTCGAAGAGGCAGCGAAGGCAGGAATCCCGGTGCAGATTCATGCCGTCAGCCCCGCGAACATGGTGGCGGCCGTCTCCATCGGCGGCAAGAAGCTGATCCACACTCCCCATTTCGACTGGGTCACGGAAGCCCAGGCGGATCAGGTCAAGGCGTCCGGCGCCATGGTCTCATCCTGCACGGGCTTCGGGCCGCCCGTGTTCGACGTGTTCAATCACGACAACAAGCCGACCTTTCGCGACGGTAAGCCCTGGCCGCAAGGCGTCGTCAGCAACGAAGGGCAGGGCCGCGAGGGTGGTTTCCTGCCGATCAACGGCCGCACGCTGTTCGATCATGGCGTCGTTTACGCCTACTGCACCGATACGAATTTCAACGCCACGGCAGCCCTCAATCAGGAGCTGAAGACCCTCAACGTCGCCTTCTCTCCCCTGGACATCATCAGGATCATGGGTCCGAACTCGGCCGAGTTCCTGGATCGCGGCGCCGATCTGGGCACGATCGAGGCGGGCAAGATCGCCGACATCGTGGTGCTCGGCGGCAATCCCCTGGTGGGCTACTGGAATTTCATGACGGCCGAGGTGGTCATCAAGGGTGGAGTGATCGTGCTGGACAAGCGCGGGCAGCCGAATGCCGGTAAGCCGATGGGCAAACCACAGACCTGATCATCGCCGCAGCCTGCCGTCCTTGGCTTTCCCGGCCCGTCCGCTCGACTCGGGCGGCGCCTGTGCACGTGGAAAGTGCCGCGCCGGCGCAGTACGATCAAGCCCATGCAACGGCTCCTCGGCAGTGCCGGATCGCGGTGGATCCTCGTAGCGGTCCTGCTGGGTGTCGCAGCGGCACAGCCTGCTGCGTGGGCTACGGCGCGACTGCAGAACTTCCAGCTACCGGCGCGGATACGCATCGCCGGACAGTACGAAGTTGTTTTCAAGACCCCGTCCGAGCTCGCCGAGTTGCAGTCGCTGAGGCCGGCCGGTCGAGCCTCGCAGCTGAAGGGCATGGTGCTCCCGGAAATACTCCCCATTTCCGATGCCGATGTTCACGCGCTGGCGACTGCCATCGCCGCCAAGGTCGGCGGGCAGAGCCTGATCATCTTTCCTGCAAGCAATGGCGAGGGCGCTCATTTCACGATGTCGGGAGTGAGCGAGGCCTCGATGCGGGCCCTCGCCGAAGATCCAAGGATCGATGTCATCGCGGCGGCTTCCTCCGAATTCCAGGACTCCTGCGAGGACTCGCGCTCCTAGCGCCCGGCGCCCGACAAGGTACGGGTCGCCTGATCGCCGCGCCTGCGCTTACGGGAGCCCGAGGCGACAGCATGTGACGCTGCAATGCCTCGTGCCGCGGACCACCGGCTCGTCGGACTGGGAGTTCGACCAGTGCCCGGCGCCGACCATTGCGGCCAGCGCCGGGTTCGATCACTGATGCAGTGCAGGCGGTGGAGGTGTGGCTCCCGCGCTCGGTCCCGGCGCCGGAGCGGCTGCGCCACCCGCCTCAGCGGCACCGCCACGCCGGCCGGGGAACCCGAACGGCGGCGGCGGGTGGTCCTTCAGGTCGTGCGCCAGATGTACCACGTAGGCGCGAATGGCTTCCGCGTCATCCGGCGTCAGCACTTTCCTGAACGACACCATGCCGTTGTTCTGCAGGGCGCCGCCAATGACAATGGCCTTGAACGCATCACTGCTCCACAGCTCACCTGCATAGCGCAGATCGGGAAACAGGCTGGTCACGCGCGCGGTGTTGTTGCCATGGCAGCTGGCGCAGTGCGAGTTGTACTGGGCTTCGCCTTTCCTCAGCAGAGTCGAGTCGCCGAATTGCGCGGGCGGATTGAGCGGCGGGGGCGTGTAGGGGTCGGCCGGGGGCAGAGTCATCTTGCCGTCGAGCTGATAGACGAGCAGGCGTGCGTAGTTCGGCGCCCAGTAGCCGCCACCGAACCCTCCCTGCCCGGCGGCGACGACGGCGACGTATTGGCGGCCGTCGATTTCGTAGCTGACCGAGCCGCCCACGGCTTGCGCCTGGGTGTCGGTCGTCCACACCTCCTGGCCGTTGTCGGCACGGAATGCCGTGAAGTGATGTGGATTCGTACCCTGGAATACGAGGTTCCCAGCGGTCGTCATCGTGCCCGACCGGCCATTGCCCTGGCGCTGCGTCCAGGCGGCTTGCTGCTTCACCGGGTCCCAGGCGACCAGATAGTTGCCGGCCCCCTCGACCTGCGGCGCCGGCCCCTGGGGGTGCTTGGCGACGTTGATGGAGAGCAGCTGGTTGCCCATCTTGGCGCCGGCCTCGG
>CAZLYG010000066.1:9950-15020 GCA_964563075.1 uncultured Steroidobacteraceae bacterium
AGCTGACATAGTTCGTCGGCAGGTAGACCAGTCCCGTGTTGGGGTTGTAGGACATCGGATACCAGACGTGCGACTGGAAGCCGACCAGGTAGAAGCCCTTGTCCGTCTTGCCGTAGTCGGCCTGCGGATTGAGGATGGGCCGGAAGTTCTTGTCGAAGCCGGTCAGCCAGTTGGCCGTCGGCACGAACAGCTTCGCCGACAGGACCTTGCCCGTCTTGGCATCGAGCACGTAGAACACACCGTTCTTCGGTGCGTGCATCACAACGTGCCGCTTCTCGCCGTCGATGACCAGATCGGCCGTGGTGATCTGCGCCGTGCTGTCGAAATCGAAGTTCTCGGAGGGGGTTTCCTGGTAGTGCCACACGTACTTGCCGGTCTTCGCATCGAGCGCAACGATCGAAGCCGTGAACAGGTTGTCGCCACCCCCAGGCGAGCGCACCTCCGCGGGCCAGGGCGCACCGTTGCCGGTGCCGACATACACATAGCCGGTGACCGGGTCGTAGTTGATGCCATCCCAGGTCGTCCCGCCACCCCCGAATTTCCAGTAGTCGCCCTTCCAGGTCTTGGCGGCCCACTTGAGCTCGGGTTGCTCGAAGGGCTTGGAGGGGTCTCCCGGGACGGCCCACCAGCGCCACAGCTCCCTGCCGGTTTCCGTATCGTAGGCGGCGAGGTAGCCGCGCTCCTCGAATTCCGAGCCGGCCTCGCCGATGAAGATACGTCCGTCGGCGATGCGCGGCGCGCCGGTGATGGACAGCCATTTGTTGGGATCGGTGGCCTGCACCTCCCACACCTTCTCGCCTGTGGCGGCATTCACGGCGATCAGGCGGCCATCGAGCGTCCCCCAGATGACCTTGCCTTTCCACACTGCGACGCCGCGATTCACGATGCCGCAGCACAGCTTCACGGCGTACTCGCCCGGCACTTTCGGGTCGTACTTCCAGAGCTTCTTGCCGGTCCTGGCGTCAAAGGCGTACACCTTGCTCCAGGGGCTGGTGATGAAAATGCGGCCATTGACGACGACGGGCGTGGTCTCGTAGACGCCGCCGCGCTCGGCAAGATCGGCATACCAGGCGAGGCCCAGACGGCTCACGTTGTCGGTATTGATCTGTGTGAGGGGGCTGAAGCGCTGCTCGCTGTAGTCGCGGCCATACATCATCCACACGCCCGCGTTTTGCGGAGAGTCGGCGGCCAGCAGGCGCTGGGAGTCAACCAACGTCGAAGTGGCGGCGGTCGAGCCCACCGTGCCGGCGCTGCCGCTGGCCTCGCAGCCCGCTAGAACGGCAAGGGTCGTGAGCGCTGCAAGCGCTGCAATGATCTGAGTACGCATGTGTCGAATGATCTCCCGCGCGCGGCGCGTCGTGCTCTTCTGAAGTCCTCGAGAAATGTGGTTCAGCCCCGCACAGCCTCGGGGCATCCGCCCCCGGGCCCCCGGGGCATACCGTACCGAAAGAGGCCGGCCGGCGCCGGGCTCGTGAGCTTGGGGTCCGAGAGGGGGACAGGAACGAGGGCCCGCGGGGGGACGCACCGCTGCCCGCTGCGGCTGTATAAATGGACAGCCACCGACCGCGCGCGGACATGGCGCCGCGCGCGGTCGGTGAATGAATCGGGGCCTAGAACTTGGCGCGGACGCCCACCTTCCACGTCATGCCATAAGTATCGAAGTACACCGGGTTGGTCGGGTAGCCGTTGCCGCCCGGCGCAACCGGCGGGTCCTTGTTGAGCAGATTGTCGATGCGCATGAAGGCCGAGAAATGCGTGGTGAAGTCGTAGGAGGCCGACAGGTTCAGGTAGGTGGCCGAGGCGACCGAGTTGGTGTTGATGCTGTTCGGGTTGGTGCTCGAATAGCCGGGGTCGCCCGGCGCGATCGGCGCACCGCCGAAAGCGGTGAGCGTCTCGAACGTGCCGCGCCCGATCCACCGCACCTGCAACGTCGCCGACAACGGCCCGTTGCCGTAGGTGAGGAAGAAGTTCGACTGCCACCGCGGTGAGGTGTTGAAGTTGCCGAATGCGGCCGTCGGTCCCGTCTGGCCCGCATAGTCGACCCCGCCGCTGCCGAGCCCGTTATCGACCGTCATGTTGTAGAGCAACGAGGTCAGCAGGCGGAAGTTGAGGTCCCCCTTGAGGCTGCTGCTGAGGTCCTGCAGCGGCAGGTCATAGCTCGTCTCGAAGTCCACGCCGCGTGTCTCGAAATGACCCAGGTTCACCGCCGTGTTGTTGATGGTGATGGTTCCGGGCGCAGTATTGCCCGCGAACCCGCCCGGGTTGGTGAAGGCGACGCGATCGCAGAACGCCTGCTCACCCGCACTGCACAGGTTGACGATGTTCTGCACGCCCAGGCCGAACGGGGGTCCCGTGATCGGATCATTGATGACGATCCGGTACCAGTCGGCGGAGAACTGGAAGCGCTCGAGCGGTCCGCTCTTGGGTGAGAACACGAAACCGAACGTCGTCGTGTCGGCCTTCTCCGGCTGCAAATTGATGTTGCCGCCGGTGAGCGCCGTCACTATTTGATTCTGATTGCTTGCTGGATTGACGATCTGGCCGAACGGCCCGCCGGCCGCCACGGCGTAGGATTCATACAGCTCGCGGAAACCGGCGGCGCGTACGTCGCGCGAGCGGGTGCCGCGCAGCCGGAACCAGTCGGTCAGGTCCCAGATGCTGCTCAGCTTCCAGCTGGCGATGTTGTGGCTCACCTGTTCGCCGTCGGTCGCGGAGCCGATGGTTTGGTCCCGGTTCTTGTTGTTGGTCTCGCGGAACGCCACATCGAGGTCCAGGTACTTGGCCAGCGGCAGGTCCTTCAGTAGCGGTGCGTCGACCTCGCCGTAACCCTCGATCACGGAGATCTTGCCTGCATAGTCGAGCCCGTAGCTGAGGAAGTAATCGTTGTACCAGGGCTGGCCGGCCAGGTCGTGGGTGACATCCGCGGTGTCGCGGCGGGCTTCCGCACCGAAGGATGCCTTGAATGGCCCGGCGCCGAAGCCGCTGAACAGGTCCCCGTGAATGTTGCCCGACAGCACGGCCTGGTCGAGGGTGGAATACTCCACCAGCGTACGGAATGCGTACTGCAGTGCGGCCTGCGAGGCGTTGCCGGCCCCAAAGAGATTGATCGGGACGCAACCTGCGGCCTTCGCACTGAAGGCGGGGCCCGGCAAGGTCGCGCGGCAGACGATATTGCCGGTACTGGGGTCCTTGACGGCGTCGAGCGCGAACTGCAGGTACGAGCCCACGACGTTGTTGAACAAGGCCTGGTTGTTGTTGTTCTGGCCGTATTCGAAGTACGCGTCCCAGCTCCAGGTCGAGGTGATCGCGCCGCTGAGTCCGCCGGTGATGCGCACCGTATTGTTGTCGGTCTGGTTACGTGCCGGATCGATGGCGTTCATGTTGTAGCCGAGCAGCGCCCCGCCGAGCGAGTTACCGCAGGGAGCAGGGGCGGGAGCGCACAGGAATGCCGGAATCGGAATGGAGGGGAGCAGCGCGTTGGCGCCCCCGGGCTGGAACTGCGCGGGCAGGTACGGGTTGTCGGAGCTGATATGGCTGCTGAGCGGGACGAACACCCCGTTCGCCACCTCCAGTGCGATCGGCCCGATGGCGCCGTTGGCGATGGGGTTGGTGGAGAAGCTGCGCGCGTAGGAGACCTGCAGGAACGAGTCCAGGTTATCGGTGAGCTTGTAATCCAGGTACGCCAGCCCCGTGTAGCGCTTGGTCGAGGGCTTCATCGTCGTACCGTCGTATGCGCCCACGCCGGTCACGCCGGCGCCCTCGCTGAAGCCGAATACCCCGGCCCCGTCGGCATACGTGCCGGGATTGTAGACGGAGGTTCCGGTGCCGGCGGAATTGAAATTGTATTGCGGCCCGGCCGGGATGCACACGCCGACCGGTACGTTACACGGCGTCAGAACGCCCGTCAGGCTCTGGTTGGCGAGCGTCGCGTTGGGACCGATGATGTAGTGCGGCTGGCCGTTGGGCGGAATCGCCGGGCTCGGCCCGGACGCTTTCGCTCCATTGTACAGCGTATTGGTGAACAGGCCGTACTGCGATTTGCACCAGTCGCGTACCTGCGAGCAGATGCCGATGTCCTCGGAATTCTCGTACTCGGCGCCGACGATGAAGTGCATGCGCTCGCCGAGATCGCTTCCGTAAGCGATGGAGAAGTGCGGATCGCCGCCGTCGTGGTGCGAGGTCTGCCCGTAGTCGGCCTGGAACTTCAGGCCGTTGAGCTTCTTGTCGAGAATGATGTTCACGACGCCGGCCACTGCGTCAGACCCGTAGACCGCGGATGCGCCGCCGGTCACCACTTCAGTCCTGGCGACCAGCATCGACGGAATCAGCGTGACGTCCACGCCGCCGCCGGTGGCCTGCGGTACGACGCGCTCCGTGTCGACGAGGGTCAGCGTGCGAGTTCCGAAGAAGGGGTTGAGTCCACGCAGGTTCGCAAGTTGCGCCCCCACGTTGAAGTTGCCGAGGCCGACATTGTTGGCGGCAAAGAAGTTGGAGTTCTGCGGCAGCTCGCCCAGGACGTCACCCACATTGACGAGGCCGAGGTTCTCGATGTCCTTCGAGTTCAGCACCGTCACAGGATTCGGTGTGGTGAAGGTCGAACGCGCAACGCGCGATCCCGTAACCACGACCTCGCTGAGCTGATTGTTGTTATCGCTCGAGCCGGTGCCGCTGGCCGACGGCTGTGCGTTATCCTGCGCAACGGCCACGCTCGCGATGACCCATAGCACGGCAATCGTCATGGCAAACTGATGGAGCACCTTGGCGCGCACTTGACGTGGCACTCGGTGCGGCTGCAACCGCTGGTTCATGGACTCCCCTTTCTGCGAAGGCGGCGCTATGCCGTCTGTTTGAGACCTCGAAGCCGCGCCCAGTCGCGGTGTTTCGTTCGCAAGCCCATTGATCTTTCATCAACCTCCACAGCTTGTGTGGGTTTTTTGCGTAAGTCAAATAGGTCGTCTAAGCTTGGGACTAAAGGCATACAAGTCGCTGTTTTTTCAAGGAATGGGCCAAACTGGAACACAAGGGGTGCCGGCTTGTGTGCGGCAAATTAGCCACGGCGTGAGGGACTCG
>CAZLYG010000067.1:0-14955 GCA_964563075.1 uncultured Steroidobacteraceae bacterium
ACCGTATTACGAACGGCGGAAGGCTGTTCCCAAATCTCCTTCAGCATGAAATGTCGGTACTGGCCCTTCTCCGCCGCGTCCGCCGACAGCTCGCTCTCGCGCACGACACGCTCGACCGTGTTGCCGTTCTTGTCGATGATGCGCACGGATCTGCGGCGGATCTCGGCGACATCGCCCTCTTCCAGAAATACGAAGCGGCGCGTAACCGGAAGCAGCGCAGCGACGTCCGAGGCCACGAAGTTCTCTTCGACCCCCAGGCCGATGACTACCGGGCATCCTTCGCGCGCGAGGATCAGACGCTCAGGGTCGTGCTCACTGACGACAGCGAGCGCATAGGCTCCCTCGAGCTCGGCCACTGTCGCACGTACGGCCTTGAACAGGTCCTGCACCGTCGCGAGGTGAAAGTGGACGCGATGCGCAATGACCTCTGTATCGGTCTCCGAGGAGAACTTGTAGCCGGAGCGTTCGAGCTCCGCGCGCAGCTCTTCGTGATTCTCGATGATGCCGTTGTGAACGATGGCCAGGCCATCCAGGGAGACGTGCGGATGGGCGTTGCGCTCGCTGGGGATGCCGTGTGTCGCCCAGCGCGTGTGGGCGATCCCGATCTTGCCCGACGCCGGTGTCTGCTCCAATGCCTCCTGGAGCATCTTGACCTTACCGACCGTGCGCAGCCGGGCAAGGTGCTGGGATCCGTTCAGAACGGCAAGGCCCGCCGAGTCATAACCGCGATATTCCAGCCGCCGCAGTCCCTCCATGAGGATGGGGACGATGTTGCGTTCGGCGATCGCTCCGACGATTCCACACATGTTCTTCGGTAACCTCGTGTGCTGAGGGGCGGGTCCAGGCCGTGGCCCATCGGGTGCACCCCTGGGCCGGCCTCGTGAGGCGGTGCCAGTGTGCCTCAAAACGCCCAAAGACGCCGATTTTACCCGGTAAGGGCGTGAACCGTGTCGCCCTCTGCCCCCTCTCGAGGGCACCT
The DNA here is from genome assembly GCA_964563075.1 of uncultured Steroidobacteraceae bacterium. Lineage (GTDB taxonomy): Bacteria > Pseudomonadota > Gammaproteobacteria > Steroidobacterales > Steroidobacteraceae > 13-2-20CM-66-19. The sequence goes on from CAZLYG010000067.1 coordinate 980, forward strand.
GCGGCCGCTGCAATGCGATTCCCGCGGAAAGGCCGCACCGCCGCCCGGCCCCGCACGTGGCGGCAATGCGACCGGGGTCCGCGCGCCGCCGGCGGGTACGCAAATTGCGGAACTGCGCTGACGGATCGGGACTCAAGACCCCTGGGGGACGTCGACTATGAACTTCATACTTTGGCTGATCGTGGGCGGCATCATCGGTTGGATCGCGAGCATGATCATGCGTACGGACGCGCAGCAGGGAATCTTCCTGAATATCGTTGTCGGGATCGTCGGAGCGCTGCTGGCAGGTTGGTTGATCACCCCGCTGGTGGGAGGCTCTACCATCAACCAAGGGAATTTCAGCCTGAGTGGGCTGCTGATCTCGTTGCTGGGAGCGATCGTTCTGCTCGCCATTGTGAATCTGTTCCGCAGAGGCAGTGCGCGCTGAATCCGGTGGCGCGCTGCGTCGGCGCGGCTCGGTATCGCGGTTTGCCGGTCGCAGCAGCGACCGGCACCGGTTGAAGGTTGCGTCAATTGGGCAGATAGCGGTCCAGACGTGGCGCGAGTGTTCGCGCGAAGTCCTGCAGCACGGCATCAGCGCTCTGTTCCGAACCCGCAGGGATCGGCGTGATGAGACGGATCATCGCTCCGTCGGAGCGGTTACGCGTCAGCGCATCCCAGAACAGGTACCACTTCACGAGATACTCGTTGGTAATGATACGGCCCCGCTGCTGGAACCAGTAGTATACGAGTTGTCTGTTGTTTCCCAGCGCCATGACCGCACGGTTGGTGCGCACCTCCTGACCTCCCGCGCTAACAATGCCCGGGAGGGTGCGCTGCCCGAACTCCTCGAGCTCCCAACCGCCTCCGGGCAGGCACACGCGCGGCGAGTGTGCCGACTCCCCCTTGCGCTGCGAGTCGTAGTAGGAAATGTACAGGTTGATCGGGGTCCGCCCAGTACGCCGGTAGTCCGCCAAGACGTAGTCCGAGAGCTTCAACGCGTCGAGGTAGACCTGCTCCATCGCCTGGCGAGTGCCGCTCCAGGCTCCCAACTGCATCGGGAAGCCGTCGAAGGTGGCCCTTTGCGGCACCGCCTCGACGCGCTCCGGTAGAAGGGCAGCCGGTATGGCCGCTATTGCCAATACCCCCACGGCCACCCAGGCCTGTACCGGGGCAGGGCGCCAGCGCGCGCCCTCCTTACGTGGTGCAGGCGCAGGCAGCTCCAGAGCCACGAGTTGCCGCAGTGGGCGCCGGTCCCCGCGTAGCCGCGCCAGCAACCACATGAGCCCGAACAGCAGGAAGAGACAGGCCATGAATACGACCCACCCCTCGAACTGATGCAGGAAACCCTCGGCTTGTTGCGAACCGTATCGATCGACCAGCACACCGATGATGCCGATGCGGAAGCTGTTCATGAACACGGTGATCGGCACCGTAGACAGGAACAACGTGAGTCGCTGCCAGAAGGGCGCGCGAAAGAACAGCGCGGCCATGAAGCCGAGCGTCATGAGCGGGAACAGGTATCGTAAGCCGCTGCAGGCTTCGACCACCTGCAGCTTGTACGTCCCGAGATCGATGACATTGCCTTCGAGATAGACACTGATCCCAAGCAGGCGGATCACCCACACACCGAGCTGCGAGGAGATCAGCTGCAACTTCTGCGACAGCTGGATGTAGAGAAAATCCGGCAGCGGGATCATGAAGAGCAGCAGGAACAGCGCCACCCACAACGTGGCCATCGGACGCCAGCCCGCGTAGGCGAGGACCGCGCCGAACAGGGCCACGATGAAAGCGTACTGCACGATGATGAAGAGCGTGCTCAGCTGCCCGACGGCGAATAGCGCGAGACCGGTGAGAAGAAGCAGAAGCCCATACCAGGAGCCGACAAAAGGCATGCGCTCCAGGGCATCGCGCCTCTGCCAGACGAGAAACACTGCGATCACCGGCACCAGATAGCCGTAGCTGTACTCTTCCTTCTGCCCCCAGGTCTGCACCAGATACAGCAGCCCATCCCGGAAAATCAGCGCCAACAACGCTGCCATGATGATGAGAGCTGCCCAGCCGCTGCGACTGATCCGCAACAAAGCGGTCATTTCATGCCCTCGGGCGGCGCGCTGGCGCCGGCACCCGCGACGAGTGCAAGCAGTACCCCGATCGCGAACTTGGGAAGTGCGCTCTGCCGCAGCAGCCGGCTCGGCTGTGCCAACAGACGATATAGCCACTCCAGATGCAGCCTGATGAATCCCGCCGGTGCGCGCTTGACAGTCCCTGCGAGCACATCGAGAGTTCCACCGACGCCCTGGCACAGTCGCACGTGCTGCAGGTCCGGCAGGTGGCGCTCGATCCACAGCTCCTGCCGCGGACTGCCCAACGCGACGAACAAAACCGATGCCTGCGAAGCATTGATGGATTCGATGAGCGACGGCATGCCCGCCTCATCAACGTAGCCGTGATGGCGGCCGGCGATCCGCAGTCCGGGAAAAGTAGCGCTGAGTGCGGCGGCGGCCCTGGCATTCGCCGCCTCCGCGGCCCCGAACAGAAACACGCCGTGACCCTCACGCCGTGCGATCTCGCACAGCTTGGGCATGAGCTCGGAGCCGGCCACGCGCTCCATGCGAGCCAGACCCAACAGTCGAGCGGCAGCCACCACGCCGATCCCATCGGGGATCAACAGACCTGCGCGCCGCAGGCAATTCAACAGCTGCGGTTCGCGCCGTGCGCGAATCACCTTCTCGGGATTCACCGCAATGATGGCGCGCGCGGGCCCTGGGGACCGCAACTCGTGCTCCAGTGTCTGCAATGCCTCGGCCCAATCCAGGCAGTCGACCGGCACACCGAGTATCTCTATACGCTTCTTTGCAGGCACCCCTGGAGGCTCCGTAATTCTTCGAGCACGGGTTCGTAGCCGGTCGTGGAATTAGGCACGAGCAAGGTTACAAATTCGTGAGGCAACGCCGTACGGCAGGCCGCACGCAGGGTGTAAATGGCCCTTCTGATGCCGTAGCCCGGCGATCCCCAGCCGCTGGGCGGATACTCCTCTCCTTTGTGCAGGGTGCACTTGGCGCCGGAGATCCTCAGGCCATAGTCGTGGGGAAGCCGAAACTCTCCTGGCCCGCCGCCGGGGGACGGATCGACACCCAGATGCCAGTTCAATTCCAGCTCGTGGGTACCCCGGCCTTCCAGACGGTCCCAGATGAGCAGCTCGGCGCGCTGTGTAAGAACGATCGCGCGCCAGTGCACGACGCCCACGCGCTCGTAGCCATCGTGCCGGATCAGAAGGTGTCGGCCGTTGCGGTCGACGATTCGCGCCGCGAAAGGCGAGGACCACAGGAACGCCCCTTCCTGCTGCGCCTGGTCCTGGCCATCGATCATGACCGTGTTATGCGCCCGCGTACCGCGGAAATAGCGTCGCCATTGCCGGCCCTGGTTATAGGCATAAGTCCCTGTATCCACTAGAAAATGCGTGCCGTCTACTGTGGCGGTCACGGAGAGAGCGTCGGCGTGACCGTGCCCATAGGCAGGGGCCATTCCCAGCGGACCATGATCTACAATCACTCGCAGTGCCTTGGGCTGCCGAGCGTGAAAAAGCGTGTATCCGGAGTTGGGAAAGCAAACATCCTGGGCCGCCTCCTGCGTGGCGTCCGCCGGAAAGGAGATTCGCAGGTGCCTGGTGAGAGCGTAGCCCCCGTCAGAATCTCCGATGGGAGGCAACTCCTGCGGAGCGTTGCCAAACGCTCGCAGAAAACGCCGGCCGCGCGTGACGGCAGAGGAGATGGCCACCGGAACCGGACGGTGGCGACTGGAGAGCAGTTCCTGCACCAGTCCGAGCAAGTCGATGATGAACAGCTGATACCAGAGCGCCTGCTCGATGCCCCCGCCGTCGGGTAAGACCTGGCGCGACGCTTCGGTCTGCAGCAGCGATGTCCCGAGGTCACGCCACTCGCTCGCGCTCGGATGCTCGTGCAGCACCAGACCCGCGTAGATCAGACCCGCGCACTCGGCGATCGAATGGTTTCCGGAGGATGAGTGACGCGACAGCCGCCTGCAGATGAGCGAGGCGTGCGACTCGACGAGCCAGACAAAGTCCTCACCGATGGCCTGGCGCCGTTGCAACGGCTCGCGCAGCAGGTCAACGGCGTGGCACACGGCAATCAGCCTGAGCGCGCACTCCATCGCGGACACGTAGTGAGGACCCGCCAGGTATGGGTTGTCGCGTATCCAGGAAGACAGCACGTCGCAGAACATCTGGGCCGCCCGGTCGGCCGTTGGCGGCTCGTGGTGAGCGAGCAATCCCAGATCCACCAAGCCTTGCAGCCGCGATGGCTCCCAGAGCACCCGCACGTCGCCGTAGGGGTTGTCGGATCGATAAGGGATCGCACCAAAGAAGCGGACGGGCCATCTTTTGCCGGTGTCGGGGGCCGTGTGCCAGATTGCCTCTTGTGCAGACCACTGCCACGGGAAGCCCAGCGCGCCCCAGTTGCCCTCGAGCAATTTCCGCGCCTCTTCCTCCGAGGGGCTGAACGAGATCGCCAGCTGCGGCAACTGCGGCCGGCTCGCAATGCAGAAGGAGAAGCGCCGCCAGTCGGTGCATCGACCCGCTCGAAAGCGAATCTGTCTTTCCAGTCTCAGGAATTGCAGCAGGGCGGCTTCGCGCACCCGATGAGCCACCTCCGCAGGTCGCATCACGCGCAGGCGTCGGACGTACCAGTGCAGGGTCTCCATCGAGCGCGCTCCCGAACGGTCGACGGTAGGGAATCGCTAAACGAGCACCACGCCCGTTGAAACTGTCACTGCGTAGCGCTCGCCCGAGGACAGGCTTCGATCCGCCAGACAGCATGCACGCGTGACAGCTTCCAGCTCGACGATGGCGCGAGGGTCCGGCTCGGGGCTCACGATGCGATCGCAGAACGCCGCGATCTCACCGCCGAAACCCTTGTCCTGCTTGCCGGTCCTGAATGTCTCGCGACGCCCGCCGCTGAAGATCTCGGTGCTGAGGAAGTCGTTCATCACGATGGCCTTGCCGCCACCGAAGGCTTCAAACCGCTCCTTCGCGAGGCCGCTATCGCCACCGGCGGCATAGACGAGTGTCCCGATCGAGCCGTCAGTGAATTCGAGCGTCACGATGGAGTGATCACTCGTGATCCCGCTCTCGTGTCGGCCGATGGACACGGCACGCACTGCACTGACGAGGGAGCCGCACACATGTTGCATGAAATCCACGAAATGACAGCCTTCGCCGATGATCCTTCCGCCACCGACGGCGGAATCCTGCACCCAGTGCCGAGCATCGATCGCTCCGGCGTTGACCCGATAACTCATCACCAGCGGACCGGTCCGGCCGGCAAAGGCAGCGCGAATCTTCGCGGCATGAAGGGAATAGCGGCGGTTGAATCCAACGGTGAGCTGCAGCCCGGATGTCGCCGCTACGGCGTAAGCGTTCAGCACCTGGGCGAGCTCTTCTTCCGTGAGGCAGAGGGGCTTCTCCACAAAGACATGCTTGCCGGCTTCCAGCGCCCGGACGACGAGCCGCGCGTGGCTGTCATGACGCGTGCCAATCAGCACGGCATTGATGCTTGCGTCCGACCAGATCGCATCGTGGTCGGTAGTGCAGTAGGCTGCGCGCAGCTTGTCACCGAGAGCGCGAGCCTTGATCCCCGTCCCTGTACACACGCCCCTGATCTCGACATCGTGCCGCGCCCGCAGTTGCGGGACCAACATGTCATTGACGTGGTTGCCGGCTCCGATGAGGCCGAGGCACACCTTTCCCACCGCCACATTCCGATGCAGAACAACCGTTCGCGCGGTGCGCGGGCCCGAGGCCCCGGAATAGTCCAGGGTCACTCCGAGATACGGTTCGGTATTCTCGAGGATGAGGTCGTAGGCCGCCGCTGCGTTCTCGATCGCGAAGCGATGCGTCGTCAACGCCCGCGTGTCGACCTTTCCGGCCTGAAGAAGCGCGAGGAATGACTCCATGTTGCGCTGTTCCGTCCAGCGCACGTACGCCGCCGGATAGTCGACTCCCCGCTCCTCATAGTCCGGGTCGTAGCGGCCAGGGCCATAGGAAGTCGACAGCCGCAAGTCGATCTCCTTGAGGTAATAGGGCTCGCGCTGCAGATTCATCCCGACGGCGCCGACCACGACGACTCTGCCGCGCTTGCGACAGATCTCCGCCGCGACATTCACCGGCGTGTCGTCTTTTGTGCTCGCGGTGATGATGACGGAGTCGGCACCGCGTGCGCCGGATCTGCTCGCGACGGCATCGTGGAGCTGTGCCGGCAACACGGCCGCGGCTCCGAATTTGCGTGCCAGCTCGATCTTCCCCGCATCCAGATCGGTCGCCACCACGATGCAGCCGCTCGCCATCAGCATCTGTACGGTGAGTTGCCCCAGCAATCCAAGACCGATGACGGCCACGACTTCGACCAGACGCGGCTCGGCCTGGCGTATCCCCTGCATCGCTATGGCACCCAGCGCGACATAGCTGGCATCCTCCAGCTCAACACCGTCGGGTACGCGGACGCAGAGGTTGCGCGGCACAGCGATCACTTCAGCATGCGAGGCATGTCCCTGCCCTGCACATGCAACGCGGTCGCCGGCCTTGATGCCGCTGACGCCCGGTCCCACCTCCAGGACGATGCCAGCACAGCTGTACCCGGGAGCCACCGGCGCCTCGAGGCGCGAGAACACCAATCTGGCGGTCTCGAGCACCCCCTTTTTTTCGACCTGCGCGAGCACCTTTCTGACCAGGTCGGGCCGCTCCATCGCTTTACCCAGGAGGCTCTTGCGGGACATCTGCGCGGTTGCACGCTCGGTGCCCGCGCTGATCAGCGAGGCCTGCGTCACAACGACGATGCTGCCAGGCCGAGCCGCCGGCGCCGGTACGTCGGTCACGTGAAGCGTGCCATTACGATGGTTCTGGACGAGTTGCTTCATGGCAGCAGGCGAACTTGCGCGGCGGGTGCGCGCCTAGGGCCGCTCCGCTACGAGAACATACAGTGCTGCAGTTCGCTTGCTCCGGTAGCGCCCGAACAGTCTCGAGGTGTAGCTCTGCAACGGGAGCGAGAAATACTCATCGCATACGGGCGAGTAGCCCAGTGACTGCACCAGGGTGCGAAAGCGCTGCGGATAGAAATGATGCCGCTGGTAGCGCTGGTAGGCGTCCCGATGAGTGCGCATGCCTGCGAACAGCCTCTCGGCCAGGCGATAGAGCGAATGCCCGTTGGGAATGGAGACGATCAGCCGCCCGCCCGGGACCAATAGGGCGTGCGCCTGGCGCAGAATGGCCTCGTAGGATTCGACGTACTCCAATACGCTGGAGCACAGAACGAGCCCGGCAGTGCCCTGCAGGCGCCGCATAGTGTCCTCGTCGAGCGGCAGACGAGCGTGGAGGTACTGTGAGTGCGTACCCAATCCCTGTTGCTGCGAAAGCCGCCGAGCGACTGCGAGCATTCCCTCACTCTGATCGATTCCGATAACGGGATGGCCGCGCGCAGCCACTAATCTGCCGAGCGTGCCGTCTCCACAGCCGAGATCGATGCACCCGCAGCTGCCGCGCAGGCGCAACAGACTGTGTGCGATGAGACGCCCCCAGACCTGCCTGCGCTCCTCGAATGCGCAGTCGCCCCGCTCATAGTTGGAATTGAACCTGGCAGCGACCCGGTCGAAGTATGTCGTTGTTGTCTCGAGGCTCTTCATGGTAGTCGCTACCGCGACCGCGCAAATGCGCGCCCGGCGCAAGTCTCGATGAGCGGCATTGCAGACGCGTTACAGGGTCGATTATTGCTGAATTGTGACAGCGAGGGAGGCGGCGCCAGACAGGTGCAAGTAAGTGTAATTCGATATACTGTCGGCAGCGCCGTCACAGCAAAGATAACACGAACGCGATCGGTGGCGACCCGGAAAGCACTTGGATCGCGTCAAGCAAGAGTGGCGCCCTCCTCTCGATAGTTTCTTCCACGCGGAGACCGAAGAACTTGAGCGCTCGTCAGAGCCGGTAGCGGTATGTGCGGCTTCGTATTTGCCTACTCCCGAAGTGGAGCCCATCTTCCGGATACGGCAGCGCTGGACAGGATGGACGCCGCGCTGCGCCACCGGGGGCCCGATGCACATGGCCAGCAGCGCCTGAACGAGGCCGTGATGGGACATCGGCGACTCGCCATCATCGATCTGGACGGGGGGCAGCAACCCTTGTGCTCGCCGGATCGACGCGTCTGGGTCGTATTCAATGGCGAGATCTATAACTTCCGCGCCGTGCAGGCGGAGCTGGCCTCCTGCGGTCGTCAGGTTGAGTCGAGCTCCGATACGGAGGTGCTGCTGCACGCGTATCTGGCCTGGGGGGACCGGTGCGTGGAGCGTCTGAACGGAATGTTCGCTTTTGCGATCTACGACGGCCGCACTCAGTCCGTCTTTGCCGCGCGCGATCGGTTCGGCGAAAAGCCGCTGTACATACTGGAGCGCGATGGCGTCCTGTACCTGGCCTCGGAGCTCAAAGCACTGGTGGCCGGCGGCGTGGTGGAACCGAGCCTCGATCCAATCGCTCTCTATCACTATTTCACATCCTCCTACGTTCGAGGACCCAGGACCATCTATAAGAGCGTGCGCAGGTTGCAGCCGGGCCATTGGATCAAGGCCGATGGCTCCAACGTCATCGATCACTGCTACTGGCACGTACCGCGGCCCACCGGGGAGCTGACGCAAGAGCACGAGGTGGTTGAGCGCGCCCTGGCACTGCTGCGCGACTCGATCAGAATGCGTCTCGTTTCAGACGTGCCGATCGGCTTTTTCCTGTCCGGCGGGGTGGATTCCTCTGCCGTGGTCGCCCTCGCGAGCGAGGTTGCCGGGCGCCAAATCGAGACTTTCTCGATCGGATTCTCCCACCCGCGCTTCGACGAGCGCGCCTACGCCCGCTTCGTGGCGGAGCGCTTCCAGACGAACCATCACGAGTTCGTGCTCGAGACCGGCGGGCTCGAGGTGATCGAGCAGATCGCCTGGCATGCAGACGAGCCGTTCGCCGACTCTTCCGCTCTGGCGACCTGGTATCTGGCGAAGATGACTCGGCGGCACGTGACTGTTGCGCTCTCGGGCGATGGCGGAGATGAAATGTTCGCCGGCTACGATTCCTACAGGGGGCACATGGCCAGCGAGCTGGTCCGCCACGTGCCGCGCTTCGCTCGCCTCGCGGGGATCTCGCTGCTGCGGTCGCTGCCGACTTCGGACCCCGGCCGGCGCTTCGCGATGCTGCGGATCGCGCGCAATATCGAGGACGCAGAGTTGGCAGCCGCTGATCGTCTCATTGCCAAGCAGCAGATCGTTTTCCGCCGTGAATTCCTCGGCGCCATCTGCAGGTTGCCCCTCGACGAGCGGGGCGCCGTCGCCGACCGTGAGAGTTTCGCACCGATGTTCGACCAGACGCTGAGTCCTCTGGCGGGCATGACCTTGTGTCACCAGACCGTCGCCCTGCCCGATGACATGCTGGTCAAGGTAGACCGCATGAGCATGGCCCATGGCCTCGAGGTTCGCGCTCCCTTCCTCGATCACCGCCTGGCGGAGCTGATGAACTCGGTCGCGACCGAGATCAAGCTCCCGCGCGGCCAGCAGAAGTACATTCTGCGCAAGGCCATGGCGAAGTACTTTCCGCAGGAGTTTCTCTGGCGGCCGAAGCAGGGCTTCAACGTGCCGCTCACCTACTGGTTCAAGAACGGCCTCAACGACTACATCAGGCAGAAACTCCTGGCGCGCGACGCACTGGTCGGCAAGCTGTTCCACCGCGACGCGCTGCAGCGCATCATCGGCGAGCATACGAGGCTGACGCGCGACTGGAGCTTCGCCTTGTGGGCACTGCTCATGTTCGAGACGTGGTGTGAGCGCTTCGATATCCGCGCCGAGCAGGTGATTCCGTGAATGCCCGGCCGCGCGTACTGCTGGTGGGCCCCTGGCCTCCGGCGCAAGGCGGCGTGGCGACTTTCATGGTGAACGTCGCCAACTCTGCCTTGCGCGAGCGCTATCAGATCATCCCATTCACCACTGCCCGACCCGCAAAACACAAACTGAGCAGAGGCGATAACCATGGGTATGGCGCTATGTTCCGCGGCGGGGCGTTGCGCGTTCTGCAAGGGATAGCCATCACCGCGCTGCATGTTGTCAAGTACCCGTGCGTTTTAATTTGGCACCGCCCGGATGTCGTGCAGATCCAGGCCAGCGATTTCACCAGCTTCTGGGAAGCTTCCCTCTACGTGCTCATGGCGCGCTGGCTCGGCAGGCCCACTGCTCTGCGCATCGGGGGCTCGTTCAACCGCTTTTGGGAAGCGTCGGGACGCGCCGGGCGCGCGGGGATTGCGTGGACGCTCGATCAACCGGACGTGCTGATCGTGCAGTCGGAATACTGGAAGAGTTATGTGGCGGGCATCGGTCGCGCAGGACCGGTCGCGGTGCTCAACAACTTTGTGCCGGACACGCTCGTGCGCAAGCGATGTGTGCCACCGCCAGCCGTGCCAAGATTCCTGCTGTACGCCGGCGAAACGCCTCAACTCAAAGGTCTGTTCGTACTGTTGGATGCCGCGCGTGCCCTGTGGGAAAAGCAAGTCGCCGTAGACATCACGGTCGTAGGCGTGACGCGGCAATTCCGCTCCCAGCTCGAAGCGGACGGGTTACCACCCAACATCAGGCTCCGCGGGGTGCTGTCCCACACCGAGGTGCTGGACCAACTGCGCGCAACCGACGTGTTTCTGCAGATCTCCTACACGGAGGGGTTTCCCAACATGCTGCTCGAGGCAATGGCGACCGGATGCGCATCGATCGTGACCCCGGTCGGGGCCGTTCCCGAGGCTGTGGGTGAGGATGGGCACTGCAGCTTCGTGATACCTGTCGGTGAGTCCGGCTTGCTTGCTGACCGCATGGCGCGCTTTGCCGCCGAGCCGCACTTGATCACGCGGATGGCGGCAGCCTCTCACGCGCGTCTCGTGGAGCGATTCACGGCACGATCGATGACGCAGATACTGGACCGCCTCTATCGCGATCTCCTTCCCGTGCGGCGTGACTCGAGCCGCGCGAGCTGACAGGCACGCTGAGCATGCGAGCAGCACATCGGCTGGGGGCGACAGCGATCGCGTGCAGCGTCTGGTGCCTTGCGGCGTCGGCGGGTAGCCCTTGGCGCACCGCGTATTTCTACGAACCGGCCGCCGCAACCCTGCCGCTGGAGGAGATACCGTGGTCCAACTACACGCACGTCATCCAGTATGGCGCCGTGCCGGCGAACGACTGCACGCTCGACGCGCAACGCAATCGCCTGACACCGACCGCCATCGCGCGTTTCGTGAGCCTGGCTCATGCAGCGGGTGTGAAAGCGCTGCTGGGACTGGTACAGGACGCGACCGCCGCCACAATGCGGCGCTGTACGGACCCTGCTCACCTGCAGCGATTCGTTGCGAATGTCGCCCGGTTCGTGCGGGATAACGGCTATGACGGCCTGGATGTGGACTGGGAGAACGGCATCATCGAAGCACAGTACCGCGGATTGCTGCTCGGATTGCGAGCCGTAATGGCCTCGCAGGTGCTGACCGTGTCGACCGACGTAAACTGGCGCGTGATGTTCGCTGCCATCCAGAAGAACGTCGATCAGATCAACATCATGAATTACGACAGCGATGCCGGCACGTTCACCGGGACAGCGCCTCGCACGACGTGGTTCAACTCGGCCATCCTAAGCGGCGGTGAGGTCGATCGAATCAGCGGTGAGCGCACCGTCGACTTCCTGCTCGCCGCCGGAATCGCGCCCGGTAAGATTGGACTCGGGGAGGCTTTTTATTCCCGTGTCATCCAAGGCTGTCGTGCTGGATATCAGGCGGGTGGGACTTGCGCCCAGGGCGTTACAGGCCCCGACCAGGCATTCGCCTCGGCAGACGGAAGCCATGCGCGTGCGTCTCTGACCTACAGTGAGCTGCTCGCCTCTGTCTACTGGGGAAGAGGGGAGCACCTGTGGGACGACACGCACAAGTCTGCCTATATCAGCTATCGATCCACGCGGGCGACTTGCTCACCAACTCCCTGTGACGCAGATGCCTACGTCTCCTATCCCGATTGGCGCCAACTACAGGCCGCTGTGGAGCTCGCCGAGCGCAAGAGGCTGGGCGGAATCATGGTGTTCGGCTTGAGCGATGAGTATCTGCCCTCCGCTACCGGCGCCGCGCGGTACCCGTTGTCGACGGCGCTCGAGCAGGCAGTGGCCGGATGGCAGGTCGCGCCCCCACGGTGAACGCGGCGTGCAGCGCGGGTCCTCCTGCGGGCAGCAGTAGTGAGTCTGTAATGCCGAATCGCTAATGTCCGCCCGACATGCCGATCCCTTAGGGCACAGCGCGGTAGCGTCCATGGCGAAGCAGTTCGGGGAGAACAATTTCGACTTGCTGCGCCTGCTGGCAGCCTCGCAGGTCATGCTCGCGCACGGGGTTTTGCACCTGCTGCGGAGCAAGCCGTCATGGTGGCCGTTGCTCGAGGCGTTCCCGGGAGTGCCGGCGTTCTTTGCAATCAGCGGCTTCCTGATTTCGGCGTCGTACGAGCGCAGCTCGAGCCTGGCGAGCTACGCGCGCAATCGGGTATTGCGTATCTTTCCAGGCCTGTGGTGCTGCATCCTGCTGACAATCCCGGTCGCCCTCTGGCTGGGCATACGGTTCCCGCCCGGCGCGGGCAGCCTGTGGTTCACCACCCAACTCACGGGACTCATCTATACGCCGGCCTTTCTCAGGGGCCTTCCCCTGGGTTCCTACAACGGCGCGCTCTGGACCATCCCTCTGGAGCTACAATTCTATTGCGTCCTGCCCCTGCTCTACTGGATTGCGCGCAGCACGCGCCGCCCCACGACCCTCATGGGCGTGGTCGCGATCATCTTTCTGGCCAGCGCCTTCGCATTCACGGCATTGACGCTCAACTCGCCGCTGGAGGCGGAGACGCGGGCGCAGGCGCTGTTCCGCTATTCGTTCGTGCCGCATTTCTATCTGTTCATGACTGGAGTGCTGCTGCAGCGCTGGCAGGTGCATCGATCCGGGTGGGTGGCAGGCCGCGCGCACTATTGGCTCCTCGCCTATGCCGCCTGCTACTTTTTGGCCCCTGCTTCTGCCACCACCTACCTGGCCAGCCGGTTGCTGCTCGCCGTGCTGGTGATCTCCGCGGCTTACACGCTTCCGGGCCTGGCGCGCAAGGTGCTGCAGGGCCAGGACATCTCCTACGGCGTATACATTTATCACGGGCTCCTGCTGAACATTTTCCTGCACTTCAACCTGATCGCTCGCGAGCGCGCCCTGGTGTGGCTGGCCGGGTTGACCTGTGTCCTCGCCACCCTGTCCTGGGTTTGCGTGGAGCGGCGGTTCCTCAGGAAGAAGGCCCAATCCATCCATCCGACCGAGGCGGCCGGCATATCCGTCAGACACGAACAAACAGGCCATTCACCTGCAGCTGCTCTCCGCTCTCCGTGACGAACTCGGGCTCGAGATGCACGGGCCTGAAATGCCGCTCGCGCAAGTAGCTCACGATCGCGTCTATCAGCGGCTCGCCTGCGTACAGGGGTGTGAGAGACAGCTCGACGTTCAGTGCAAAAACCCTTGCCAAGGTTTGCTGCGCGCCGCGCAGCACCTCGAGAGTAAATCCCTGCGTATCGATCTTCAGAAAGACCCGCTGCGCCGCTGGGCACAGCAGCGGCATGAGCGAGTCCAGAGTACGAATCTCGATCATGGCCTCGCCGACGCAGGCGGAAGCGGGCGCGGCCTCGGTGTGAGCGGGTAACATCGGTAACAGAGAGCTGCTCCAGGAGTTGCGCGCTATGTGAATGGTTGCCGTGCCCTCGCTTGCACCTAGCGCATAGGGCGCGGTCAGCCAGCGCCCATCCGCACGAGCAGTGCCCGCAAGCTGCGCATACGCGTCGGGAAGAGGCTCGAAGGAGACGATGGTCCCAGCGAACCCGAGCTTGCGCAGGGCTCGCGCATACTGCCCCGTGTTGGCACCAACATCGA
>CAZLYG010000068.1:0-14892 GCA_964563075.1 uncultured Steroidobacteraceae bacterium
GTCGAACACAGGGAACTTGCGCCCGTAGACCTTCAAGGGATCCCCGTCCTTGGAGAACGCGAACATCAGCCGCTCGGCACCGGTACCCCTTACGTGGCGAGCCTGGATACCGGGCGTGAGTATGCGAAACGGCATGGGCTTCCCGCCGGGCCTCCACCTGATCGGCGGACGCGGGACCTCGATGTGGACCACGGACCACTGCTGCTTCGCCTCGCTCCACAGCGCAAATGCGACGGGGCGCCCGCGGAGCACCTGATGCTTGCCCTTTCCGGTGAAGACGTATTGGAGCTGGACGTCCCGGAGCACTGCCTGCGCTTCGGCGACGAGATCGTGGATGACCGCTTGACGGCTGCCCCGAATGACGACCTCCTCGACGGTCTCCTTGGGGTGCTCCGACTCGGCCACCGTAATGGGAACCTCGCCTTCTTCCTGCTTGGAGCCCCCTTCCGCGGGAGCCGTCACATCCGTCGCTGCCGCTTCGGCTGCAGGAGGGGGAGCTGCATCGACCAGCGTCGGCTCATTTTCATCATTGCCGCCTGTCGTCGCACATCCAGCACAGAGCAGCGATATCTGTACGAACAAGGTGAGCGCGACCAGGCGCAGGGCGGTTGCCTTCATGGACTCGGATAGTACCGACTGGCGGCGCAATGTACCGATACGTGTATCAAAAAAAGGGAGACTGCGAACGAGCTCAGCCATCGCTCTCGAGCCGCGCAATCCGCTGGCGGTGAGGGGCTCAAGTACTTTTCTGGCGGGCCCGAAAGGCAGCCACCTTTGCGCGATTGCCGCAGGCCGCGGCGCTGCAATAGGCGCGGCGATGACCCTTGGTGCGATCGAGGAACCATAGCGTGCACCCCTGCCCCGCGCACGGCTTGACCAGTCCAGGAGCTTCACTCGTCACCAGCAGAGCAATCTGGGTTGCAATGACGGCCAGGAGGTCCTCGCTGCTATCCGCGTTGGAGCACTCGCGCAGTCGCCAGTGGCCTCCTTCGGAAATGAGCTCTCGGTGATATCCCCCGCGATGCAGGAATCCATTCAATCGCCGAAGCTCGGCGCCATAGTCTGCATCCGGATCGCGACTCCACCGCGATATCCAGCCGCTCGCCCAGTCGCGCAGCGCGCGCGCCTCACCAGCAGCTGCATCCAGCCCTTGTGCACCCAGCCGTCGCTTGAGCCGGGTAGCGGCAGCGTCGCTCAAAAGACCGGCCCGGATCAGCCAATCGACGAACGCTGCGCCATTTCCAATGACCTCGACTCGTTCGCCCTCGGGAGAGAACGTTGTGTTGATGAAGTCGATGGCGGGATGGCCGCCGAGAAAGACCGGTTCCATGCGCGGGCATGGTAACCAGATAATTATGTATTGACAAGTTACGTGATGCCGCAATAGCTTGTAACCCGTTAATATAAAAAATATAGGTTACAACATGTCCTGAACATCGGCTTGCATTGCGCGCCGGACTCACACTGCAAGCCACGAGATCCCACGTTGCCCTCTATCCGAAGTTCCAGGCGTTGACCTGCCTCGCGCCGAGCTTCACTTGCTGGATACCGGCCACTTCGCGTTAGAGGACAAAGGCCAGGAAATCGCCGCCCTGATGCACACCTTCCTGGACCGGGAGGTCAGGGCCCGCCGACCATTGGCTTTGGGGGGAGTCAGGGGCAGACTTGCCTTCACAGGTGAAAGCCCGCCGCTTGGCAGATTCGCCTGCTTTGCGCGAGGACCGAAAGTATGTCTGCCAGCTCCCGTAGCGTCATGGGCACGTTGGGCTTCAGCGAGCCCACTGCCACGCGTCCGAGATTTCACGCCAATGACGCATCGCTCGATGTTCTGAACGTCGTGCCCCGTGCCGTGGCGATCGAGGATGCGCGCCAGCGCAGCACGCCGCCGTCGCTGGAGGTCGAAGGGTTCTGCCTGTACTCGCACCAGAGCGCGGTACGCAATTTCCGCGATATGAGCGAGCTCGAGCACACCCACACCGCGGAAATCAGAGAGCTGCTGCTGCATGTCTCGGGGGCCGATCAGGTGGTCGTGACAGGCAAGGGGATTCTTCGCTTCGGCGAACGCTCTCGGGAATCCGGTGCACACAACAACTCGCGCCCTGCCCGCTTCGTTCATATCGACGTGACTGACGCGACCGCGACGACGTTCTATGCACGCTCGCGACCTGACAACGGTCGCCGCGTGGTGCGATCGGCCCAGTACAACGTCTGGCGAGCTCTGTCGCCGCCGCCTCAAGACGTGCCGCTGGCCGTCTGCGAGGCATCGAGTCTGTCCGCAGAGGATCTGATCGCCGCCGATGCGATCTTCGACCACCAGGGCGAGCAGGTCTTTTCCTTCGAAGCCTGGTTGGTGCGCTACAACCCCCGCCAGCGCTGGGCGTACTACTCCGATATGCGGCTCGATGAGGCGCTCATCTTCAAGACCAACGATACCGAACCCCAGGCGCCGCATTGCGTGCCGCACGGCGCCTTCGACGATGCGAGCTGCCCGTCCGGTGTCCCGCCGCGAATGAGCCTCGAAATGCGCGGCATCGGGTACTGGTTCGAGTGAGGCGCCGGCCGACGCCAACGATTGGGCTCACGGCGACGTGGGGAGGCGGCGTTCATCATCGATCGCGGGCGATCATCATCGATAGCGCAGGGTCGCTACTTGCCGTTGCGCCGAAGGAGCGCGTAGGACATACCTGACCCATGAGTGCGACCGCACGCGACAGACAGGCATTGTGAGCTTGCTTATCGTTCAGCTCTGCCGCCTGCCATGAGCCAGCAGGCCGATACGGCCCGATCAACCAAGGAGCTCGCGATGGAACCCCAGTCGCAAGATATCGAGAAACAGCCGCAGCGCCTGCAAAACTCACCACGACCCGGCGAGCCCTCCACGCCGCCACACGATCGTCCGCCGGGACAACCTCACGATCCACCTGCGCAGTCCAACCAGGACGACACGGTAGAGCGCACCCCCACCCGGGACTCCGCCAACCAGGCACCTCAGGAGCGGAAACGTCGCGGCAAAGCTCAACCGTCAAGCTGAAGCAGTCCTGACATCCGGACGTCCTGCCTGCCTGCTGTCGACCTCGTTCACAGCTGTAGCGAGGTGCGATGTTGGTCCAGCAGACGGCACGCCGTTTGCGTGGTCAACGGTTGGGCCTGTCATCCCTGGAGGGCGGCGATGGACATTCTGGTGCTGTTGATCATTCTGCTTCTTCTGTTCGGCGGCGGTGGCGGGATCTATTGGGGATTGGGGGCTGGATGGGGAATCGGCCCGATCGGGCTCATCGTCCTGGTCGTGGTGGTTGCACTCTTGCTCAATGGATACCGCGGCAGGCGCGGTCCGCGGGTATAACCTCGCGCAGGCCCGCATCCGCGCGGGCCGTGCAGAGGAGCTGCAGAGTGAAACGCAAGGCGCTGCGATTCGGGAAAGGATTTCGGGTCGTCCTGGGAAATCGACGCACGCAGGCGGCACAGATGGTGATTGAACCCGGTGCCGGGCGCACGCCTCTGCACACACTCAACTTCTACAGTCCGCCCGCCTACAGGGCGGACGGTCGGGAGTTGCCCGCTGCCAGGCCCTGAAGGACTGCGGGCAAGTGTTTCCCTATGCCACGGACGCGCGGCATGGCGCTTGCGTGTCCACGTCATGAGCTTGAAAGGACGGTCCTGTGGCAGTGAATGCTCGCAAACTCGACGAACGTATCCCCTTGCTTACGCACGGCGCAATGCAGTTGCCGGAAGTCGAAGTCGACAGTTACAGCCTCGAGGTCCAGGATGACGACGGGTTCGCGGGCGACAAGGCGAACAAGGGCGCTTTCACGGAGATTCTGGAAGGGCTGCGAGAAACGTTGCGGAAGGTGGGAGAGGATCCTCTCGGCTCGAAACCCAGCCGGCAGATCTCTCGCAAGAAGCTCGACGCTCTGTTGAAGGAAGGTGAGCCGGCCCAGGCCGCCGTGGTGCAAAGTGCGATCGAGGATTTCGCGCAGCAGCTGATGCAGGTCGTCAGGCGGTTTCTGAAGCTCAAGAGTTGGCGCGACACCCAGGCCATCGTGATCGGAGGAGGCTTCAGCGACTGCCGCGTCGGGGAACTGGCGATCGCGCGGGCGCATATTCTCGCCGCCGGGGAGGACCTGCCCGTGGAGATCCAGCTTCTGAAAGGCGATCCCGACGAGCAGGCCCTGATCGGCACCGCTCACCTGCTGCCGGCCTGGATGCTGCAGGGTCACGAAGCGATGCTCGCCGCGGACATCGGGGGCACGAACATCCGGGTGGGAATTGTCGAGCTGAATCTGCAGAAGGCGCCGGACCTATCGAAAGCCCGGGTACTTGAGCTCGAGCACTGGTGTCACCGGCAGGAGAAGGATCTGAAACGGGACGAGGCGATCGAGCGAATAGCAGAAATGCTGTCGAAGCGGGCGGCGGACGCCCGCAAGAAGAACTTACGCCTGGCACCGGTGGTCGGCGTGGGCTGCCCGGGAACGATTCAGAAGGACGGCAGTATCAGCAAGGGTGCGCAGAACCTGCCCGGGAACTGGGAGAGCAGCGCATTCCGGCTTCCGGAGGAGCTCGGGAAGCATCTACCCCGTATCGGGGAGCATGCCCCGATGGTGGTCCTGCATAACGATGCGGTGGTGCAGGGGCTCAGTCAGTTGCCCCGCATGCTCAAGTGGCAGCACTGGGGCGTGCTGACGATCGGCACCGGATTGGGCAATGCACACTTTTCGGAGCGAACACCCTCAAAGGACTGACCGATAAAAAAAACGGCGGAGTCCTTGCGAACTCCGCCGTTCCTGCTCGAGCACTCTACGTGCAGACCAAGGTCATCCGCACGGCAACTGCATCGGAGCGTCCATCCGTTGGACCCGGTCGCGCGCGTGACAATGAGCCTGCGCGCATCCCCTATGGCCTCCTGGCCAGCAAGAGGTACCGACTAACGGAAAGCCTCGGTGCCAACCAGCGCGCCCAGGGGCGCGACCGAACCAACGTTTGTATGTGCCACTTGGATCACCTCCTTCAGTTGCCGTGGGCTCATATTGAGTGCGTGCCGCCCACCGAAGCCGCGCACAGCGAAAACAATATACCGCATATCCGTGGAATTGCGGCGGCCACGGTAGACGACGCGGGCGATTGACACCGGGAATTTATTCATTAGCATTGATAAAATGCGCAACCGCGAATTTCCCGGCCCGCCACGCGTTGCGACGGGTTGCTCGAGCGCCTCGGTGGCCGCTCGCGATTCGAGCCGCTCGTCGGTGATCTCCCGTGCCTGATTCCGCTTCTGTGGCGCCCGAACCCACTCGGGAGCCGAACGTGCGAAGGCAGATGATCAGTGGATTGCACTGCAGGTATCGCGGTTGATGCTGATCGTTCCGATTGGATTATTGTCGAGCCCGCGGTACTCCAGCACCACAACGACACCCTGGTCGATGAGCGGTCGCAACTCGGAGTTGCCGCAGCTGGCGCTCTTTATCCCGGGGGCGAGCTTCGTCTGGAATGTAGCGCTGTCGACGCCTTGCGATCTGGAATTCACGAGCGTGTAGGAGGACGTCAGCCGCAACCCGGGACCGGCCCGCACGCCATCCAGCCGGGTATCCGCGTCGATGTCGGCTGGGGCCGCCTGGTTGGCCTGCCCGGCGATTTCCGCGAGTCTTTTCATCAACTGCATCGAATTGGGGGACGTCGAGCCGCCGGGCTTACCCGTTTGGGAGTCTTGCGCACCGCAGGCCGCCAGCGCCGCGACTACCGCCGCCAGGCACATCGATTGTTTGCCGTATTGCACGCGACCTTCCCCCGTCGAGCTCCCGCCAACTTACTGCATTCCGTTGCTTAAGTCTCCGGAACAGTCTGGAGAGCGCGGGCGTTTCACAGGCGTGGCCAGTCGGATCGAGGATTACGCCGTCATCGGCAATTGCGAGAGTCTCGCCCTGGTAGGCCGGGACGGCTCCATCGACTGGCTGGGCCTGCCGCGATTCGATAGTCCCGCCTTCTTCGCCGCTTTGCTGGGTGATCGCAACAATGGACGCTGGGCCATTGCGCCTGTGGAAGGCAGCGCACGTGCGACCCGGCAGTATCGTGCCAGCACACTTATTCTCGAGACCACGTTCGAGACCGGTAGCGGCGTTGCCTGCTTGACCGACTTCATGGCGGCCTCCGGCGGCGCATCTCACGTGGTGCGCCTCGTCAGGTGCATCAGTGGCAGTGTGCGCCTGCACATGGAGTTGATCGTACGATTCGGGTACGGGGAAGCCGTACCCTGGGTATCCAGGCAGCAGGACGGACGCCTGCAGCTGGTCGCCGGCCCGGATCGCCTGCTGCTCGAGACGCCGGTCGAGGTTCAGGGAGAGCATCTGAGCACCCAAGGCGACTTCCAGCTCTCCGCGGGCCACGAGACTTTCTTCGTACTGAGCTGGTCGGACTCCTTCACGCAACCACCGCCGCGGCTCGATCCGGCCGTATCGTTAGCTGACGCGGAGGCGTTCTGGCGGGAATGGAGCGCAAAGCTGCACCCCACGGGCGACTGGTCGAGTGCCATGCGACGCTCGATGTTGACGCTCAAATCACTTTCACATTGGCAGACCGGCGGAATCGTCGCCGCGGGCACCACTTCGCTGCCGGAGAAGCTCGGTGGCTCTCGCAACTGGGACTATCGGTACTGCTGGCTGCGCGATGCCACACTCACCCTGTACGCTCTCATGGAGGGTGGCATGCTCGATGAGGCACGGGCCTGGCGCCAGTGGCTGCTGCGCGCCGTGGCCGGCAGTCCGGCACAAATTCAGATCATGTACGGCCTTGCCGGCGAGCGCCGGCTGGACGAGTACGAGATACCCTGGCTTACCGGCTATGAAGGATCATCGCCCGTACGCGTGGGCAATGCCGCATCAGGCCAGCTGCAGCTCGATGTGTGCGGTGAAGTGCTCGATGCCCTCTTCGTAGCCCGCGAGACGGGACTCGCCGCGGATGCCTCCACCTGGGCGCTCGAGTACGCTCTCATCGAACATCTGCGCAGCATCTGGCAACAACCCGATGATGGGATCTGGGAGGTGCGCGGCGGCCGTCGGCACTTCACTCACTCCAAGGTGATGGCCTGGGTAGCTTTCGACCGCGCGGTCCGCTCCGCGGAGAAATTCGAGCTGCAGGCACCCGTGGCGGAATGGCGTGCCGTGCGAGATCAGATTCACGAGGAGGTCTGCCGCCGCGGGTTCGATGCAGCGCTCGGGTCGTTCGTGCAGTCCTATGGCTCCACGGCACTGGATGCGAGCCTGCTTCTGATACCGATCGTCGGCTTTCTGCCGGCCGCGGATCCACGCGTCGTCGGCACCCTGGCAGCCATCGAGAAACATCTGCTGCGGGACGGATTCGTCATGCGTTACGCGACCGAGAGCGGCACGGACGGGCTGCCACCGGGCGAGGGCGCTTTCCTGGCGTGCAGTTTCTGGCTGGTCGATAACTATGTATTGCAGCACAGATTGACGGAAGCGCGTGCACTGTTCGAGCGACTCCTCGCGCTCTGCAACGATGTTGGATTGCTCGCTGAAGAATATGACGTCGCGGCGCGACGTCAGGTCGGAAATTTTCCACAGGCCTTCTCCCACCTGGCCCTGCTCAACAGCGCCCGAAATCTCTCGGCAGCCCGCGGTCCTGTTCACCAACGCTCCAGCGGCACCAGTCAGACTGCCGCAGCTCACGGGGCGCATTAAAAAGCGGTGACTGCCATGGCCAGCGAGAATCCCGAGATGCTCAGAACCGCGCCGCCCAGGGAAATTCCCAGATCTCTGGTCGGGCAGAAAGCGCTCGTCACCGGCGCCAACTCCGGAATCGGCAAAGCCGTGGCGGTGGCGCTTGGGCGGGCCGGCGCGGACGTTGTCGTCAACTACGTCACGGGAGAGTCCGCCGCCGCCGAGGTCGTGCAGGCGATCCGCGCCGCCGGCGTCGAGGCATATGCTCATCCGGCCGATGTATCGCAGGAAGATGCCGTCAAGCAGATGTTTGCCACCATGATGGAGCGCTTCGGAACCATCGACGTTCTCGTGGCCAATGCCGGCTTGCAACGCGACAGTGCTTTCGCCTCGATGAGCCTGGCGCAGTGGAATACGGTCTTGTCGGTCAACCTGACCGGCCAGTTCCTGTGTGCTCGCGAGGCTGTACGCGAGTTCCTGCGGCGGGGAGTCGTCCCAGCCGTCTCGTGCGCTGCGGGCAAGATCATCTGCATGAGCTCGGTCCACCAGGAGGTTCCATGGGCCGGGCACGCGAACTATGCGACATCGAAGGGCGGCATCATGATGATGATGCGCAGTCTCGCGCAGGAAGTTGCCCCGCGCCGTATCCGTGTCAACGGCATTGCGCCAGGGGCGATCCGCACGCCCATAAATACGGCTGCGTGGTCCACTCCCGCGGCCTACAAGCGCCTGATGGAGCTTGTTCCTTACGGAAGGATCGGCGAGCCCGAGGATATCGCGCGCGCCGCGGTGTGGCTGGCCTCCGATGACTCGGACTATGTTCTCGGGACTACCCTGTTCGTCGACGGGGGCATGACGTTGTACCCGGGGTTCGCAACCGGCGGATAGAGGACACTCCCCGCGCCCGAGGATTTCATGCTTCAATGGACCTCCAGGGGGCATGACAGAAAAGCAGCTCCCGCGGGGGGAGATCTCATGAGCGAAACTGCCGTTCCACGCCGGGCGGGGACCGTCCAGGGATTCGTGCTGCTCCTGCCGATCAGCATGACTGTCGCCACGGTGGTCCTATTTACGGCGAGCGTGGCGCTCATGACCGAGCACTTCCGCGGGATTGCGCACGCGGACTACCTGGTGCAGCTCGTGATAACCATCCCGGCAATCGGGATACTGCTGTTCGCCCCCCTCGCCGGGTGGCTCACCGATGCCCTCGGGCGCCGCAGGATCCTGGTCGGCTCGATGCTCGCCTACGCACTCTTCGGATGCGCGCCGTACGTTCTCGATAATATCTACGCCATCCTGCTCACCCGCTGCGCGCTGGGCCTGTGCGTCTCCGCCGTCGTGACGGCGAGCACTACGATGATCAGCGACTATTTCAAAGGCAGGGCGCGCGAGCGCTGGTTCGCTGCCCAGGCTGCGGTGTCGGCGATTTCTGCTGTGGTGTTGATATGGGTAGGAGGGCGCCTCGGCGCAGCCTTCGGCTGGCGCGGCCCTTTCCTCGCCTATGCCTACAGCATCGTCCTCGCGCTTGCCATCTGGGTACTCACGTGGGAGCCGAGCGAAGAAAGCGCCGATGATCTCACGGGGAGCGAAGATGTCCTCTACACCGAGTTCCCGCTGGCGCGGATGATCGGCATCTGCATCGTTACGCTGGGAGCCTCGATCACCTTCTATGCCGTATCGACTCAGAATGCCAATGCGCTCGTCACGCTCGGTGTACACGATCCCGCAGAGATCGGGCGTCTTTCGGCGGTAGCCACCTTCGGCACGGTGCTCGGGACTGTGGCCTTCGGCGCGCTCGGGCGATTGCCTACCGCTGCTTTGCTGGTGCTCGATTTCGTCCTCCTGGGCATCGGTTTCGTGCTCATGGCCGCATCGACGTCGGCAACGGTGTACACGATGTCGGCTGTCGTCCAGCAGTTCGGCTGTGGCCTCGTGCTGCCGACACTGTTGGTATGGGCGACCAGCGGACTCGCTTTCCGCATCCGAGGGCGGGCGATCGGGATGTGGCAGGCCGCGTTTCAGGTCGGCCAGCTCTTGAGCGGTATCACCATAACCTTCCTTGCGGCGCACTCCGCCGGGCTGCTGTCGGCATTTTCGGCGCTGGGGCTGGCCTGCCTTGCGGCTGCAGTTGTCAGCGGGTTCGCCGCGTTCACGCGCCCTGCCCCGCACCCGTTGTGACCTTGTATCCCACAAGGTACAGTTTCACTTGGATAAGAACTTGACTGGCGGCCACCGTCCGCGCGCCTGGGGAGGAGAGCTCATGAAGCATGCATTGGCCATTTCGTACGCCGTCATCGCCTGCTGGGTGTCGGGCACGGCGCTCGCAAGCTACGCCGACGATCGCGCGGAAATCGAGAATCTCTCCAATCGCTACATGGTCGCAGTGGACGCAGGCGACATGGATACGGTCATGAGCACCTGGGCCGACGACGGCGAGCTGGTGTGGGCGGATGGCACGGAGCACGGCAAAGCCGCGATTCGCAAGGCGATGGAGGGTTTCTCGCAAGCACGCAACCGCGGCATTCCGCAGGGGGCGACCGCCTGGCCACGCTCGCGGCACTTCATCCTCAACCACGTGATCGATGTGAAGGGCGACACCGCCTCGACCACGGCCTATTGGTTCGAGATCACCAACAACACGCCGCAGAAGGATGTGCAGCTCGTCTATTTCGGGCACTACGAAGATACGCTGGTCAAGCGCGGCGGACGCTGGCTGTTCAAGACACGCAAGGTATTCAACGAATCGCTGGGCAATCGCGCACTCTTCTATCCTGGGCTGGGCGAGAAGGATCCCCGCAGCCACTGAAGCCGGCCAGGGCCCCCCGGGGGCGTGCAGCCGTGGCGAGCTCAGGATTTGCTCGACTCGGCGGCCTGATCCGCGTGCCGGTGTATCAGCTGCCAGTCCCCATTGACGGGGCGAAAGACCTCGGTCACGCGCAATCTCATTTTGACTTCCTTGCCGTGAACCCTGGCCGTCGCCTCCTGGAACCCGCTCCAGAAAGCCAGCGGGCCTGAGTGGGACTGCAGGACGTCGAAGTGACTGGTACCGCCGGGAGCGAAAGACCTGGCATCCGCGGTATAGCGCGCACGCACTTGCTCCGCGCCGCGCACCGCGCCGCCGCTCGGAGCAAAGAACGTCGCCTCGCCCTGCCGTGCCGCGAGCTGGTCAACCGGCCCCGAATCTCCGTTTACGTAGGCCTCGGCCGCCTGTGCGCGCCGCGTCATGAAGCTTTGGAAATCCTGCGTGGATTTCATCCCCGAGAGCTGCCGAATCCATTGCTCGAAGGCGCGCATGAACTGCTCGAGCAGGTCTTTGACGTGCGCATCGATGAGCTTGCCTTGCTCGTCGAACAGCGCTGCGGCGTTGCCGATGTACGCTTCCGGCTGTTGCATCACCGGCATGTTCAAATACACCAGCGCCTGGCGCACTGCGTGGTTGGCACCGAAGGCACCGAGCTTGTACGGCGTGACGCTGACGACGGCCGTCGGCTTTGCATCCCACACATTCTGGCCCTGGGGCCGCGACCCTACATCCAGCGCGTTCTTCAAACATGCCGGCACCGACCGGTTGTATTCCGGAGTGACGAGCAGAATCGCGTCGCAACCCCTGACCTCCGCTCGGAACCGCGTCCACGACTGCACGCGCCCTTCGAGATCCTCGTTGAACATCGGCAGGTCACCGATATCGAGGGGCCGGCAGTGCAAGCCTTCCGGCGCCAGCGACAGCAGCGCCTGTGCGACCTTGCGCGTGTGCGACCCGGAACGCAGACTGCCAATCACCATACCCACATTGAACGGCTTGCTCATGGAGCCCTCCAGCTGGCACTGATCGACCGGAGCTTGGAGCAAATTGCGTTCCGACCCGCAGATCCGGGCTCAGCCGCGGGACAAGGCGCTGTAACAACCTTGACGCGGCCGCCGCTTAAGCTCACCGTGGCGGCGGCAGCTCCAGGGGTGCACTATCATGGACTCGCGCTTTGATCTGCGGGTGCGCACGTCGCGGGGCACGGCGTGGCCGTGGCGCATGGGCTGGCTTCTTGCCTTCCTGGGCACGTTCGGCGCAACGGCCGGCGGGGCTTCCGACTTCGTCCTCACCAGCTCCGATTCCAGGCTCGTGGTCAGCGTGCCCGAGAAATACACCGCGAAGGCGTTCGGTTGTTCGGGCGGCAACACCTCGCCTGAGCTCTCCTGGCATGGTGCGCCCGCGGGTACGAAGAGCTTCGTACTGACACTCTTCGACCCCGACGAGCGCAGCACACCCTCAGGCTGGTGGCACTGGGTGGTGTACGACCTGCCTCCTTCGACCGATCACCTGAGCGAGGGCGCAGGTGCCCTCAACAGCAAATCCTTGCCGGCGGGTACGCAGCAGGGCCGCTCCGACCTGGGCGAGGATGCCTACCACGGACCTTGTCCGGCCGCCGGCGATCCGCCGCACCGCTACGTATTCACGCTGTACGCGCTGGATGTCGCGAAATTACCGGTGGCCCCCGAATCGAGCGGGGGCATGGTGACCTCGGTCGTCCAGGATCACTTGTTGGGCAAAGCCGTTTTCATTGCACACTATGGCCGACCGAAATCGACGAACAAACATTAGAGCTTTCCTGGCCACGCTCGTCATCGTGGCCGCGAGCCCCGCGGCCCTGGCGCAAGGTGCAGGGGATTGGACGATGCCGGGGAAGGACTACGGCTACACCCGGTTCAGCCCGCTTGCGCAGATCGATTCGAGAAATGCCGGACGGCTGCATCCGGTATGGTCGTTCTCCACCGGTGTGCTGGGCGGTCACGAGGGCCAGCCGCTCGTGGTCGACCACACCATGTACGTCGTCACTCCCTGGCCAAACGTCCTGTATGCGTTCGACCTCGAGGAGGAAGGCTACCCGCTGCGCTGGAAGTACCGGCCCGCGGTAAGCCCGAACGCGCTCGGGATCGCCTGCTGCGACTCGGTCAATCGCGGCGCCTCCTTCGCCGACGGTCGCATCATCTACAACCTGCTCGACGGTCATACGGTCGCGGTCGATGCGGCTTCGGGGCGTCAGATCTGGAGCACGCAGGTCGCGGACCTGTCGGCAGGGGAGACCACGCCCATGGCGCCCCTCGTGACGAAGGATCGCGTGATCGTGGGCGCTTCCGGGGGAGAGTTCGGGATCTACGGTTGGCTCAAGGGCCTCGATCTGAAATCCGGACAGGTGCTGTGGACGGCGCGCAATGTGGGCCCCGACGCCGGCATGCTGGTGCGACCCGGAATCTTCAAGCCGCCCTACGACAGCGGCCCGGATGCCGGCCAGCGCAGTTGGGCCGGCGAGAGCTGGAAGACAGGGGGCGCCCCGGTGTGGGGCTCCGTATCGTACGATCCGGAGCTCGACCTGATCTACTACGGGACGGGAAACCCCGCGCCGTACAACTCCGAGCAGCGCGCAGGCGATAACAAGTGGACCTCCAGCGTGTTGGCGCGACGCCCCGAAGACGGCGCTCTTGTCTGGGCCTATCAGTTCACTCCACACGACAGCTGGGACTTCGATGCCACCGGCACGATGATCCTCGCGGACCTCACGATAGGTGGCAAGCCCGTCAAGGCCCTCGTGCACTTCGACAAGAACGGCTTCGCCTACACGCTCGACCGGGCAAGCGGACGCCTGCTGGTGGCAGCACCGTTTGCCAATGCGAACTGGGCGACCACCATCGACCTGAACACCGGGCGCCCGGTGACGGATCCCAGCAAGCAGACGGGCGCATCCAAGGGCAACGTCAAGGGTATTTGCCCGAGCCTGGAGGGCGGAGTGAGCCCGGCCTCCCCTGCTGCGTATTCCCCCCGAACCCACCTCTTCTATACAGCCATCAACAACCTGTGCATGGACTATGCCGCATCGCAGGCAGCATACGTGAAAGGGACACCGTTCATCGGAGCCAACACGCCGTACTCCGCAGGCGCCGGGGGACAGATGGGTGGCTTCATCGCCTGGGACGCGAGCACCGGCCGCAAAGTCTGGGAAAACAAGGAGCGATATCCGACCTGGAGCGGCACTCTTGCGACCGCGGGCGACGTGGTTTTCTACGGGACGCTGGACGGATGGTTCAAGTCCGCCGACGCTCGTACGGGCAAGATCCTCTCCAAGTTCAAAGTCGGCTCTGGCGTGGTCGGCAACCCGATCGCGTTCCTGGGTCCGGACGGCAAGCAATACATCGCCGTGTACGCGGGCATCGGCGGTGACTGGTTCCTGCTCTCAGGGGATGTCCGATCCGATGATCCGGCGGACGTCCGCCCGCCGGCGGACTTCCTCAAGGACATCGCGCGCCATACCAGTCAGGGCGGCATGCTGTGGATCTTCGGGTTGTGAGCGTATGACACACATCCGCACGGCCAGCACCGCCCTCGCGTCCGTTTCTCTGCTGCTCGGCGCCTGTGGCTCGAGCAATGCACCGGCACCAACAGCACAGGCACAGGACACCGCTCCTCCGGCGATTCGCTACGAGGATCATCTCGCCGCCGGCGGAGAATTGCCCAAGGGCGCGATTCTCAAGAACCCCGCGACTGAAGATGCCGCCAAGGCGCAGGCTGGCGGCGTACTCTTCACTGCGATGAACTGTGACGGTTGCCACGGCGGGCGTGGATCGGGCTGGGTCGGCCCGAGCCTGGCTGACGGCCGGTGGCGGTACGGAGGCTCGGACGCGGAGATCTTTGCATCGATCTATTACGGCCGGCCGAAGGGTATGCCTGCTTTCGGCGGCAAGTTAGGAACGGACGGTGTGTGGACGCTCGTCACGTATCTGAAATCCCTGAACCCGAAGGCCGATGTCGCGACTGAATCCTGGAGTCAGTGACCGCGACACACCGGACTCTCGGCCGACTGCGGCTCCGTCAGGTGTTTGCGGCCCGGCTCGGTCCGATTGAGCCGCTCCACGGCCGCGAGTGACAGCTCGTCCAGCCCGGTGTGCCCCTGGGCCAGGTACGCATTGAGCTTGCCCCGCATGCGCGGCGTCCAGTAGCGCTGGATGTGGGTGGCAATCCCTGCGATCGCGGCTTCCCTGCCCTGGGCGCGGAAATAGTCGGCAATATCGTTGGCCATCGTAACGAGATGCTCGCCGCTGGCGTTCGCGTGCGCGTTGGAAGTGTCGCTCACGTGCTCAGTCCTGCTTGACGAAGACATCCGCGCCGGCCTGCTGCACCAGAGTTTCCTGCCGGCGGCGCAATTCGCGGAAGCGCTCCTGCCATTGTGAAGGCTGTGTC
>CAZLYG010000069.1:0-14830 GCA_964563075.1 uncultured Steroidobacteraceae bacterium
CAGAGTTTCCTCCGGCCTCACACCGCCGCCAGCAGCCGCACGAGCAGCCCCGCCAGGCACGCGCCCACCAGCGGCCCTACGATCGGAATTCCCGCATAGTCCCAGTGCGACTGTCCCTTGCCGGAGATGGGCAGCAACGCATGCATCACCCGGGGACCGAGGTCGCGTGCGGGGTTGATGGCATAGCCGGTAGTCCCTCCCAGCGACAGACCGATTCCCCATACGAGGCAACCGACCAGCAGCGGACCGAGACCGGCAACGGGACCCCCGGGGGTCACCTTGGTCGAATAGATGAACTGCGCGATGATGACGAGCACGAAGGTGCCGATGATCTCGCTCACCAGATTGGAGGGGGTGTTGCGAATGGCCGGTGAAGTGCAGAAGCACGCCAGCTTGGCGGCTGCATCCTCAGTGTCTCTCCAGTGAGGCAGGTAGTGAAGCCACACGAGCGCCGAGCCCAACATCGCGCCGAGCACCTGGGCGACGATGTAAGGCCCCACGCGGCTCCAGTTGCCGGTCGTGATGGCGATGCCTAGCGTGACCGCCGGATTCAGGTGTGCATTGCTGCCAATGGCCAACGCCGCGAAGACCCCCGCCATGACCGCGAAGGCCCAACCTGCCGTGATCACACCCCACCCCCCGGCATGGCCGTAGGAACGCTTCAGCACGACGCAGGCAACGACGCCGTTTCCCAGCAGGATCAGGATTGCAGTGCCGATCAGCTCGCCCCAGAAATCTGCCTTCATCTTGTTATCTCGCGGGCCTTTCCACAGGGTTGATCACTTCGACTCGATCCAGCCGAGGGAATGGTCGACCGCTTTTTTCCACGAGCCGTACAGGCGAGCTCGTATGTTTTCATCGACCTGGGGGACCCACCTCCTGGCCACCCCCCAGTTCGATTTCAAGTCCCCCAGGCCCTTCCAATGTCCTACCGCGAGGCCGGCGGCATACGCAGCTCCCAACGCCGTGGTCTCGATGGCTTTGGGCCTGATGACGGGCACGTTGAGAATATCGGCCTGGAATTGCATCAACAGCTCGTTGACCACCATGCCCCCATCGACGCGCAACTCCTTGAGAGCGAAACCGCAATCCTGCTCCATGGCTGCGATGACATCCCGCGTCTGGTAAGCGGTGGACTCGAGCGCGGCACGTGCAATGTGACTCCGACTGGCAAACGCAGTGAGGCCCGCGATCAAGCCGCGCGCCGTTCCATTCCAGTACGGAGCGAACAGACCCGAAAAGGCCGGTACGATGTAGACGTCCCCGTTATCCGGAACCTGCCGCGCCAGGGCTTCGATCTCGCTGCTCGCGCGGATCATTCGCAGGTTGTCGCGCAGCCATTGAACCAACGCTCCCGCAACTGCGATGGAGCCTTCCAGCGCATAGTGAGGAGCTTCCCGGCCGAACTGGTACGCCAGCGTCGTCACCAGTCCCGCCTTTGAATCCACCGGCTGGGTTCCCGTGTTCATCAGCAGAAAACATCCGGTGCCGTAGGTGTTTTTCGCCTCGCCGGCCTCGAAGCAGGCCTGGCCCACCAGTGCAGCCTGCTGATCCCCCAGAATGCCGGCAATCTGCACGCCCTTCAAAGGACCTACGCGGGCTTCGGAGTAAGGCTCGCTCGAGGAGACGATCTTCGGCAGGCAGGCTGCGGGTATTTTGAAGGCTGCCAGCAGTTCCGTATCCCAGCTCAGGGTCGATAGATTCATCAATTGCGTGCGGCTGGCGTTGGTCACATCGGTGATGTGCATCCCGCCGTTCGGACCGCCGGTGAGATTCCAGACGAGCCACGAGTCGATGGTGCCAAAGAGCGCGTCACCGCTCTCGGCCAGCACTCGTGCGTTGGGCACTTCCTGCAGCAACCAGTTCAGTTTCAAGGCGCTGAAGTAGCTCGCCAGGGGAAGCCCGGTCTGCTTGCGAAACCGGTCCGGGCCGCCCTCACGCGCGTACTCGCGGACGAGTTCCTCGGTGCGGGTGTCTTGCCAGACCACAGCATGATGCAGCGGCATACCGGAGCGGCGGTCCCAGAGTACGGTGGTTTCCCGTTGGTTCGTAATGCCCACCGCGTCCAGATCCCGGGCGCTCAGCCCGGCATCGCGCAACGCCGATTCGATCACAGACTGCGTGTTCCGTACGATCTCACTCGCGTCATGTTCGACCCAGCCCGGCTTGGGGAAGATCTGCTGGTGCTCTCTTTGCGCAGCGGCAATCACCTCCCCCCCTCGATCGAAGACGATGAAGCGGCTGCTGGTCGTGCCTTGGTCGATCGCTCCGACATATTTCTTCATAGTGTGGCCTCCGTTGGGCGCTCAGCAAGCACGCGGTTCAGGTATTTGCCCAGGCGCGCAATCCCTTCTGCCGGAACGTGCAGACCGAGCTTGCTGCGTCGCCAGAGGATGTCCTCCGCAGTGAGCGCCCATTCCCGCTGCAGCAGATGGTTGACTTCAGCGGCACTCAGCCCGGCGCCGAAATGTTCGCCCAGATCCGATGTCGATGCACATCCCTTGAGGATGCCTTCCAACTGAGTGCCATAGGAATGGACCAGTCGAGCCAACACCCTCCGGGGTATGAACGGCCAGCGGGCCTGGCACACCGTCAGATATTTCGGCAGGTCACCCTCGGGCACATCGCCTCCGGGGAGAGGCACTTCCGCGCTCCAATGGCCCTCGCGCCCGCCGATGAAGGGTCGAAGTACGGCAAGCGCCGCCTCGGCGAGCCTTCGATACGTGGTGATCTTTCCGCCGATGATCGTGAGAGCAGGTGAGCCCGAGGCGCTTCTTTCCAGCTTCAGATCATAGTCGCGCGTCACGTTGGAAGCATCCGCCGCCTCATCCTCCTGCAGAGCGCGCACGCCCGAATAGCTCCAGCGGATGTCGGCTGAGGTAACCGTGCGGTTGAAGTAACGATTCACCGACTCACACAGGTAACTGATTTCGGCGGGCGAGATCCGCACCTGGGCCAGATCGCCGTTGAAAGGGACATCGGTCGTCCCGATGAGCGTGAAGTGCTCTTCGAAAGGGATGGCGAAGACTACGCGACGATCCGGGTTCTGCAGCAGATACGCCTGCGGACCGTCAAAGAGACGATTCACCACAATATGCGAGCCCTGGACGAGCCGTACGGGATGAGAACCCGGCAGACCGACAGCCTGCCGCACCGACTCCACCCAGCATCCGGTCGCATTCACCAGCGCACGCGCATGCACTTCGAGCCTGCGACCCTTGAGATCGATGCACTCCGCAACCCAGCCATCGGCTTCGGATCGGGCACTCTTGAGCTGCGTGCGGGTCAACACTTCGGCACCGCGGGAGGCCGCGTCGAGCGCGTTGAGTATGACCAGGCGACTGTCATCCACCCAGCAGTCCGCGTAGCTGAATCCATTCACGAACTGGGGTCTGAGGGGCAGACCCGCCGGATCCGCGGTCAAGCTGATCTGTCGAGAGGGAGACAGGCGCTTGCGACCCCCCAGGTGATCGTAAAGGAACAGCCCGAGGCTGATCTGCCAGCGCGGCCGAAGGCCTGTGGCGTGCGGCAAGACGAAGCGCAGCGGCCGCACGATGTGCGGCGCAATATTCAGCAGTGTTTCACGCTCAGCCAGGGCTTCGCGCACGAGGCGGAACTCCATGTGCTCGAGATATCGAAGGCCACCGTGAATCAGCTTGGTGCTGGCTGAGGAGGTGAACCCTGCGAGATCGCCTTGCTCGACCAATAGAACTCGCAGCCCCCGCCCGGCGGCTTCACGACAGATACCCGCCCCATTGATGCCGCCGCCCACGACCAGCAGGTCGACCGTTTGCCTCTCCCCCATCTGACCTGTCCCGGACGGACGCAACCGCTGCCCTTAGGATTGTTCGGCGCGGATGCTAAAACGCGCCTCCTATTTTCGCAACCGAAAATGATGCGCGAATACGCTTAGCGATCGGGTCGGAGCCTGGAGGCTCTAGGACCCCGAGACGATGTGCAGTCCCAGCTGGTTGCTGGCCAGCAGCTCGCGGATGGGTTCAGGTGGCGGTAAGTCAGTGAAGAGCGCTGACACTTGCGTAATCGATCCCATCCGCACCATGGGACGACGGCTGAACTTGGTGTGGTCGGCCACCAGGAACACGTGCCTGGAATTCTTCATGATGGCCTGCGCCGCGCGCACCTCATCATAATCGTAGTCGAGCAGAGTCCCGTCGGAGTCGATTCCGCTGATGCCGATGACCCCGTAGTCGACGCGGAACTGGCTGATCATGTCACACGCCGCCTGCCCGACAATGCCGCCGTCGCGATTGCGAACCACCCCACCGGTCACGATCACCTGCAGGTCCGAATTGGTCTCCACCAGAGCAGCGACATTCAGGTTGTTGGTGATGAAGCGTAGTCCCTGGTGCCGCAGCAACGCGCGCGCCACCGCTTCTGTGGTGGTCCCGATATTGATGAACAGCGATGAGTTGGCTGGAATATGTTCCGCCACCAGCTGCGCGATTTTCTGTTTTTCCTTGATATTCAATATTTTGCGGGCTGAATAGTCGATGTTCTGAATGCTCGAGGGAAGTCCCGCTCCTCCATGGAAACGGGTGATGCGTCCGGCATCGGAGAGCTCTCCCAGGTCGCGCCGGATGGTTTGTACGGTGACCCCGAGCTGCTCCGAGAGCGCCCCGATAGTCACGAAGCCGCGCTCGCGAATGAGTTTCTCGATGCGCGCATGGCGCGCAAAATTGCCGCGCGCCACTGACGCGTCCTCGTCTGCGTCCAACTCAACCCCGCTTGGCGCGCTCGGGCGCCGTTTCGGATTGGGCATCATAGCGAATCCCCCCGGCACCATGGATCGGCCCTCCCGCAGCGTTGGTCTTCCAGCGCCAACGCCCGATCCGAGGATCGATGCGGCCGTGGCTTCAGGGAGCCTGCGTCGCCTGGCCGACCACCGCGTACCAGGCGACGAGCAAGCCGGCGACAAAGGCCCCAGGCAGGTAGCTGTTGGTCCGATGGAAGGCGAACGTCGAGAGGATCGCCACGATGCTCAGCAGGGGCACGAAGTTGATCGCGATGATCACTCGCAAGGCATCGTTCATGAACCACGTCAACAGGTGATGCGTACCCACCAGCGAGCCGTACTGAAGGGCGAGAAGCAGCGTTACCCCCGAGGCGAGCGCGACCACATTGACGAGATAGGACTGCGCTCGAGAGTCTGTGCGCACCGGCAGAGCGCTATGCAGGGCACGCAACGCAACGATGAAATAGACCGTGAAGGGAACAACATAGACCAGAAAGGTTTTCGCCTGCTCCAGGCTCATCGCCTTGAAAGCGATGAACCAGATTCGAAAGTCCACCTTGAAGAGGAAGTCGGCAGCGACGACGGCCAGATACCCGATCGCTACCGTCAGCAGGGCCAGTACCAGCGAGCGCACCACGGGCGTGTTGAAGGTCGGCCGGGGCACCCCCGGTACGATCCTCAGTAGCTGCAGGATCAGCGCGTTCAGCAGTGCCCAGGTAACGATTTCGTTGGTAAACGCCTGAGGCAGCCAATGCGAGGCAGGAAGCCACCGCCCACCGAGCTGAAAGAACGGCAGCAATGTGACAGCCGGTAGAGCCACGCCCAGAATCAAAGCGCCCCACCAGCCGGCATCGCGGCCGGCCCGTCCCGGCCAGGGTGCGGCCGCAAGAGGGGCGAAGCAGGGTAGAGTCAGCAGACCCTCCAACGCGCCCAGCATCAGCACGACGAATCCGATGAGCGCGATCAGCGTGCCGAGCTCTCTCCACGGCCAGATCTGATCAGCGGGGGACCTGGGCACGCCGCCGCGCAAAGTGCGCTGAAACCAGTCGAGGCAGTCGCCGATGGCGGTCGTCGAAATGTGGTCCATGGGATGCGTTCCGGGAGGGGTGTACAGCATCCGACCCGTTCCTTGCTCAATCGAGCCATAGAGACGGCCTGGCTCCACGGGCTGTTGCGTGCCGAAGAGCCGCCACAGCTTCTTGCTCTGCGTGACTTCCGCGCCGCTGGAGACGCCCCACATGGTCTGGGAAAACTCGTCGAGCGCGCTGAAGACAACTGCGATGTTGCGTGGAAAGAGTGGGGTTCCCTCGGGTCCAAACGGTGCGCCGGTACTGGAGCCCTCCAGCACCATTGCCCGGTAGCCTTGAGGGAAAGCCGCTGCCGCATTGACGACCGACCAGCCTCCCATGCTGTGACCTTCGAG
Organism: uncultured Steroidobacteraceae bacterium; assembly: GCA_964563075.1. Taxonomy (GTDB): domain Bacteria; phylum Pseudomonadota; class Gammaproteobacteria; order Steroidobacterales; family Steroidobacteraceae; genus 13-2-20CM-66-19. The sequence goes on from CAZLYG010000069.1 coordinate 6,177, forward strand.
CCCCACATTGTCCTTGTCGACGAAAGACAATGAGCGCAGGTACGCAAGCCCATCGGGGCCGCCGAAGCGATTGGCAAAGGCCGGCGGATCGCTCAGGCCGTGCCCTGGCTGGTCGATTGCCAGCACGACATAGCCGCGCCGCGCGAACTCCAGCGCAAAGTCCCCCTGAGTCTCTCGCGAGTTGAAATACCCATGCACGGCCAGAACGGCCGGGGCAGGGGTCTTCTGGGTGGCGCTCCGGGGAACATAGAGCAAACCACTCATCAGGTTGCCCGCGCTACCCACGAATCGGACATCCAGCAGGCGGGTACCGCCGGCCGTCTGGATGAGATGGGCCGTGAGGCTTCCCGCGAGGATCAGCAGCAACCCCGCCGACAGAAGCGCGACGCCACCCCGGGACCTTACGTTCGTCACCATCACCGCCCCTTTTTCAGCGGAGCTTGTTCGGTATCGATCAACGAAGTCAAGTTGACGTTCGTATGCGATGACCAAGACTCCAACTCAACGGTTGACTTTCCCATAATCTCGGCGTAAACAGCCAACCGCATTCGCTTACGATCATTAAAGCGCGTATACGAACAATAGGAAGAGGGGGAGTATCATGTTTCGGTCACCTCGGCCCGGTCCTGCATGGCTAGGCTCGCTCACCGTCGGCTTGCTCTTTCCCGTCGGCTCCCTTCATGCCCAGCAATCGAACGCCTCCGCCGCGGACGCCGCCGAACTGCAGGAAGTGGTGGTCACCGCTGAGAAACGCGTGGAGCGCTTGCAGGATGTGCCCATATCCGTGACCGCGCTCTCGGCAGATCAGATCGATGCCTTGAAGCTCAACAGCGGGACCGATGTGGCCCGTCTGGCCCCGAATCTGCGCGTGTCCGTAGCCGGGAATGAAGATCAGCCCAAATTCTCCATTCGCGGCCTCTCCCAGTTCGACACCAACCTCAACGCCAGCTCGCCCACGGGTATCTTCTACGACGAGGTCTACGTGGCGAGTCAGTTCCTCGGCGGCCCACAGTTGTATGACATGCAACGTGTCGAAGTTCTGCGCGGCCCACAGGGCACGTTGTTTGGGAAGAACACCACGGCCGGCGCGATCGACTTCATCACGCGATCGCCCAGCCTGAGCGGCAACAATCCCACCTATCTCTCCGTCGAAGGAGGATCCAACGACTACTATCGAGCCGAGGGTGCGACCGACATTCCCCTGATCGATCAGACACTCGCGGCGCGCGTGGCCTTCAACGCCTCCGGAAGCAACGGTTGGGTCAAGAACGTCAATCCGGACCCCAACGCCAGGGATCTTTCATCGATCGACAACCACGCTTTTCGCGGCAGCCTCGCCTACAAGGATGGCGACTTCGATGCGACAGTGCGTATCTGGGTGACCCGCAGCTCTCCCACGGCCATTGGCATCATCGCCTACGGGACCTGCCCCAAGTACTGCTTGACGATTCCCGGGCTGTTGCCCCCAACGCCGGCGGGCACGGAAGTTTCAGGCGTCAATCCTCGCGTGAACCCTTTCACCGGACAGCCTCTCGGAGTCCATGAAGCCGCTTACGACCGCTCCGGATCGATCTACGTCGCCGGCAACGGCGGGTACCTCACGCTGAATCAGAAGGTCGGATCGTTCACCCTGACCTCCATCACCTCCTATCTGAACGGCCATTTCAAGAATCTCGTCGATGGCGATGGCTCCATTGCCCCCCTGTTCGCTCTGGATTTCTACGCCAAGACCCAGGAGTACGGCGAGGACCTCCGGCTCACCAGCGGCTTCGAGGGTCCTTTCAACTTCATCTTCGGCCTGTATTACTTTCATGATGAAGTCGATCCGGTGACCACCGTACATTTCGGAAGCTCACTCGCCTTTCTCGGGTCCGCTTCCACCACGAGCTTCGCGCAGCCGCGTTCTTCGGAAGCGGCCTATTTCGATGGCACTTACTCCTTCACTGCAAAGGCAGAGGCGTATCTGGGCATCCGTGGCACGCATGAGACCGGAGCGGCCAACGACTTCGTGGTTGGCAGCGCGGCGCCTTTGTCCGTGAGCTACAACGAGACGGAACCCACCGGCCGCGCCGGTGTGCGCTACAAGTTCACCGACGAATTGATGGCCTACGGCCAGTATTCGCGCGGCTACCGCAGCAGCGCTATCAACGGTAGTGCCGGATGCGCGGCGGAACTGAACGTCGCGAAACCCGAGTTCCTCAACGCATACGAGCTGGGCATCAAGTCCGAATGGCTCGAGCGCCGCGTGATTGCGAACGCTTCGGCCTTCTACTACGACTTTACCAACCAGCAGTTCCGCAATCCGGTTTCGGGCACCTCAGGCTGCCCGGGCAACGCCAACCCCCTCGCGCAGGAGCTCATCAACGCGGCGAAGTCCACCATCTATGGGCTCGAGTTCGAGACGCTGGCGCGAGTCACCCCGGACTTCGATGCCACGGTCGGCCTGGGGTTGCTCGATTCCAAGTACGACAAGCTGACTCTGTTCGATTCGCCCAACAACGTGACGCGGGATCTGTCGGGCAATCACGTTCTCGAAGCTCCGCCTTACACGGCGAATCTCGCGCTCGACTACCGGATCCCGCTCGGCCGTCTTCAAGTGGCACTGCATTCCGACACCAACTGGGTCGGCAAGGAGTACTTCACGGCCTTCAACAACATCGCCCCCTGGGGGCAGGATTCCTCGCCCGCTCACTGGGAGGCCAATGCTCGGCTGGCCTTCAAGAGCTCCGATGGAAAGTACGAGTTCGGTATCTGGGGAAAGAATCTCAACAACAACGACGCCGTGACGTGGTCGGTGAGCCCACAGGCTTTCGGTGTGCGCTTCACGACGGTACCCTACCCGCGGCGCTGGGGAGCTGACTTCCGATGGTCCATGTGAAGGCGAGGCGATCATATGAGCCAATCCAAGGCATTTCAGAGTTGCTGCTCGCGCCGTCGAGTGCTGCAGGTTGGCGGCAGCCTCATGGGCGCCTCATTGCTCAGTCCGGGCCTGCGGGCTGCCGCCGGAGCTTCTTTGGGCTTACCCGCAATCGGTGCGACTGTCGAGACGAGCACGGGTAAGGTGCGCGGCATCACGCGGGGCGGGGTTCACGCCTTCAAGGGCATTCCGTATGGTGCTTCGACGGGCGGTGCCAATCGATTCATGCCGCCCCGCAAGCCCGAGCCCTGGACCGGCGTGCGCGACGCGTTTCAGTTCGGCCACCAGGCGCCGCAGAACATGCATTTCACGGAGGTGCTGGCCCCCCAAGCGGATCCCGCTGAAGGCTTCGATGAAGATTGCCTGGTCCTGAATGTGTGGACGCCGGGCCCCAACGATCAGGCCAAGCGGCCGGTGATGTTCTGGTGTCACGGCGGGGGCTTCGCCCAGGAGAGCGGCTCATGGCCCTGGATTGACGGGGAAGCGCTCGCGCGCCGCGGCAACGCGGTCGTCGTCACCCTCAATCATCGGCTGAACGTGTTCGGTTACCTCAATCTGGCAGACCTGGGCGGTGAGAAATATGCCCAGTCCGGCAACGCCGGCATGCTCGACCTGGTCGCGGCGCTGCAGTGGGTTCGAGACAACATTGCCCGATTTGGCGGAGATCCGCACAACGTCATGATCTTCGGAGAGTCCGGCGGTGGCGCCAAAGTCAGCGTGTTGCTTGCAATGCCGGCCGCCCAAGGGCTGTTTCATCGGGCAGCCATCCAAAGTGGCGCCTGGTTGCGCGGTGTACCGCGCGAGGATGCCACGCGAAGCGCGAAGGCGTTGCTGGACGAATTGGGGATTTCAGTCAACCGACTGGATGAGATCCAACGGGTGCCCGTGGAGAAACTGCTTGGCGCGCGCTCGGGTGCGATGACACCCCTCCCGCCGCGTCGCGGTGAGCTGCGTATGGGATACTCGCCCGTGGTCGATGGTCATGTCTTACCCGAGCATCCGTTTGACCCCGTGGCCACCCCTCTGTCGGCGAACATCCCGCTGCTGATCGGCTGCAACCAGTTTGAGACGACACTCTTCTACCTGGCGGACCGCTCCACCTTCTCCCTCACGGATGCGGCGCTGCAAAGCCGTGTAGCGGACATCGCTGGCGAGGATGCTGCGCGAGTCGTCAAGGCTTACAAGGGCGCGTTTCCCGCAGACAGCTCGAGTGATACGTTCTTTCGGATTACGACGGATCGGATCGTCCGCCGAAGCACCATCACCCTCGCCGAACGCAAGTCCCAGCAGCACCGGGCGGCGACCTATATGTACTACTTCACCTGGAGATCTCCGGCATTGGACGGTGAGCTGCGTGCTCCACATACGGTAGAGATTCCGTTCGTCTTTGATAACACCGACATTCCAAAAGTCATGACGCGGTCGCCCACTGCTGCTGCGCTTGCAGAGAAGACCAGCAACGCCTGGCTCGCCTTCGCACGTACCGGCAATCCCGGTCACCCGGGATTGCCGACGTGGCCGGCGTACACGGCACAGCAGCGTGCAACGATGGTGTTCGACAATGCGTGCAAAGTGCTCAATGATCCCGATCCGCTGGCCCGAGAGATCTGAGCGACACCCTCGCCCCGCTCAAGGAGCCGACGCCTTCCCCTCTTGTCCTGGGAGCCCCCCTGGCCCCTGGGGCGGGAGGGGGAGGCACTTGCGTCTGCTCAGGGCGCATACCCTGACTGGCTGATGTACTCTCGTCATGCCAAGTGCTCAGCTTCCAGGACGCGACCGTGCAGCCCGTACTTCTCGGCTTCTCCCGCCGGTCTGACGTTCCAGCCATATGGAGAGATCGCCGTGATGCGTGCGGACGGCTCGGACGTTCGTCTGCTGACAGACAACTCGACCGAAGAGGGTGCACCCTCTTGGCTTCCGATGCACGTCCGGTGAGCTGACGGGTGTTCGGATTCGGAACCGCTTCCGCCTTGGAACGGTACTCCGTGTTTCGCGACGCGACTCGGAGAGAAACGTGCGAATCGGGAATTGGCTCCACGACAACGCACCGCACGTGACCCTTGACCCGACGACCGTACGACCATGCGACTGGTGGTAATTACGGATAGAGGGCTATAATATTTTACGGATAGACGGCTGGTCATTCTTACGGATACACGAGCGTGGCGAGATCATCCCCGCTGGAGCAGGCGCGACGCTGGTGGAAGGAGCGTGCGGATTCAGAGCGCCACGTCGTTTCCCCCGCCGAAGCTCCGTCAAGCGCAGTTGCTCGCGTGCTCCGCCAAGAGGGATTGGTCCTCGATGCGGCCGGTAAACGCGCCTGGATTCTCACTCCCGGGAACCACGCTGATGGCCGAGCAGCGTTCCTTGCAAATTATTGGCCCGTGGTGGCGCTCGTTCTGCAGCGCTACGAGCCGGCTGCAGTCGCAGGGATCTCGGCCATCCGCTTGCATCTTGAGGATTTCTCCGCACCTGAAGAGCTTCCCGCCTACCAGGGCGCCAATCAGAGCGAGTACAAGCTCACCCTCTACCCGGGATTTCGGTTGCGGCTGCGCCCGCGCGCGCTTGAAGCCGAGAACCGCATCAGTGTGACAGCACCGGGCAACGCGTCCCTTCCTGTACAGATCCCCGTGGACATCCTCACGGGTCTCGATGAGGGCGACGTGACAGCTGGTCTTGAACCACTCTCGGCGTGGCTCAGACACCTCGTCGTCCGCACGCCGGACCTCGAGAGCGCTGTGGAAAGAAACCCAAGGCCTGTCATCTTGAAACGCCTGGCCGAACTCGCAGCCGAACTGCACAACGATCCGCTCGCACGGCAGCTCGAGCACCTCGTCCGCCGCATCTCCCATCGCGGAACCACACCATCGCGCACAGGCGTCGGGACCCGGATTGCAGTTCCTCAAGTAATGCAGGAGGCGCCTCGCGGTAGCGGCTCTTCCTGGCTCGATGCTCAGGCGATGCGCTTTGAGCGCCAGGCGTCGGAAGTCCGCCGCATCGCAGGCAGAGCCGCCACACAGCTCCCGAAGGTCGGCTGGATGCGGCTGCGCGCCGATGCCGAGCAGAACAAGTCCTACGACGCTTATCACAGCACCACTATGGAGGGTTACCGCATCTCCCGGGAAATCTCCGACGCTGTTGTGCGCGGAGAGCCGCTGCCTGGTGGACCTCAAGACCAGAAAACCCTAGAAGCGGCGATGGCCGTGCAGGGCTACACAATCGCTTACACCCAGGTGCTGGAGCGCGCGCGCCGCGAGGACCCGATCGATGCGGGGTTGATTCTGGACCTCTACGAAGCGCTATTTCGCCCCTCGGTGGACGCGGGAATCACGGATGCACCGGCGCTGCGCGGGTGGCGCTCGGGGAGCGTAGGTCTTCGAGGCTGGCGCTATGTTCCACCAAACCCCAAGAAAATCCCGGATCTCATCCAGGGTCTTGAGCGCTTCGCGGCGCGCACAGACCTTGATGCGATCACGCGCGCGCTGCTCGTGCATCTGGAGTTCGTCACCATCCACCCTTTCATGGACGGCAATGGGCGTCTCGGGCGGCTTCTGATGAACTACGCGCTTCTCAGCGGAGGTTTGCCTTGGGTCACGATCCGAAGCGATGAACGCGTGCCGTTCTTCCGCGCGATCGAGCGCGCGCAGGTCGACGGCGAAGCGTCATCATTCATCGAGTTCATGTGGCATCTAATCCGCGAGGCCGTGCGCGATATCGGGACCCGGGCAGAGTCGCAGCGCTCAAGACGAGCATCAGCGTCATCAGGACGACTACCGTCATCACCATCACGGCCATCGGCAGCACCTGGGCGAGCGCGAAGAGGAATACGATGATGCGACCCAGATGTAGGGGCCCCAGCTCGTCACCCCGGGACGTTCGATGTCGTCTGAAGAACGCCAATTAGAGTTGGGGGCCTCGTTGGGGGCCCTGGCGATGGGAAGCTCGAGAGATCTCTAATAGAATCAATTTGTTAGTGGGTAGGTTCGATCCCTACACGGCCAATCTTCCGCTTGCATATCGCTGCGCGATTGCATTCTGCTCCAACGGAGCAGGTAACCTGAGCGATGCGCTCAGGGCTTGTAAGGGCTGGCTGCGGGCGATGGTCTCGACGCCGGCGATACCTTGTGGCCGCCCTGGTGTGCGATTCAGAATGCCGATGCGTCGCGGGGCAGTCCGATCCGCAGAACGCCGTCGTAGGCAGCGAAGTTTGCAGCCTTGACTTGAAACGTCTCAAGAGGCGCTCCGAATGCGGCGAGTGCACGGTACCCCGCGTTCTGCGGGAGAGGTGGACGAACGAATTGACGTCCGATGCAATGCCACGCGCGAGAGAGAGGCGCCGTCGGCCGTGCGTCGCTGAGAGTAGCGAGCTCGGGTTAACTGACCGACCATCACGATTCACGTTTGCGCGATCGGCCGCGGTGAGCTGCAGTATCAGCATGATGATGCTGGCGAAGGCTCGAGGCTCGCACGATCAGCTCGACCGGAATAACTTCCGATTCGACCGCTTCTCCAGCTCTGGCGCGAAGCACTTTGTCCACGAGAATGCGGGCACCGGCGAGGCAATCCTGCCGCACCGTCGTGAGGGGCGGGGTAGTGTAGGTCGCCAGCGGAATATCATCGAACCCAGCAACGGCGACGTCCGCCGGTATCTTGCGTCCGCGCTCTGTCAAGGCGCGCATGGCACTCATTGCGATGACGTCCGAGCAGGCGAAGATGCCATCGAAATCGGCATCGGCATCGAGCAGCGACGACACTGCATCATAGGCCGCGTCGCTGCCAAATCTTACGGGGACCACCGGGCTCGCCGTGCGCCCTATACCCCCGGCCTCCAGGGCACGGACGTAGCCGTCCAATCGTGCACTCACCTCGGGCACAGCCGGGTCGCCGAGAAATGCGATGCGGCGGCAGCCTTGGGAGATCAGGTGAGAGGTCACCAGATACGCCCCACCTTGGTTATCCGATCCCACTGTCACGTAGCGCTGGCCCCGCAGCCGAGCACCCCAGACGGCAATCGCGAGGTTTCCAGGTACGGCCCTGTTCAACTCCTCATGATGCAAGCTCTGGCCAATGACGATGACGCCATCCGCCCGCCGTGCCTTGATCGTGCTGGAGATCCACTCTCCGGGGGGTTGCGTGACTTTAGACAGGAGCATGCTGTACCCGCGTAGCGAGAGCTCATCGCCGATTGCACCGAGTATTTCCAGGAAAAAAGGATCGGACAGCCGCTGTCCGGTCGCATGCGCGAGTGGAATCACGACAGCGATGGTGCGCGTGAGACCTGTGCGCAGATTGCTCGCACTGGCGTCCACGCTGTAACCGAGACTAGCTGCCGCTTCGCGGACCCGACGACGTGTGGTCTCGGAGATACGTGAGTGTCCGGCAAGGGCGCGGGAAACAGTCGATGCCGAGACGCCGAGCCTGGCGGCCACCTCGGCCATTTTGTTCGCGTTAGACTTTGGCTTTCTCATCCGGCCGACATTCTAGCGCTTCGGCAGCGAGCAAGAAGGCTCCTGCGAGGCCAGCGTCCTGACCCAGTGCGGGCCCCAGAATGTATCGGTCGAAGGCTTCGGGGTCATTCAGAGGAACGATGTAGTCGCCCAGATAGTCCTTCGTGGCGGCGCGGATGTATGGGAGCAGAGCGCCGCTCGCCATGACACCGCCGCCGAAGACAATCCGTTCCACCGACGCAACCAGCGTGATCGCTGCGGCGAGTTGACCAAGGTACCCTCCGATCGTC
>CAZLYG010000070.1:0-8760 GCA_964563075.1 uncultured Steroidobacteraceae bacterium
GACGATGCGGCCCAGAGCGGCAAGGATCTCGTCGACATCCTCAACCATTACCTGTTGCGCGCCCATGCCGGCGGGCGCCGCGTCGTGGTGGTGGTGGACGAAGCGCAGAATCTCGCGCCCGAAGTGCTCGAGCAGGTGCGTTTGCTCACCAACCTGGAAACCAACACTCAAAAGCTGCTGCAGATCATCCTGATCGGCCAGCCCGAGCTGCGCGAGCTGCTGGGCAGTTTCGAGCTGCGGCAGCTGGCGCAGCGCGTCACCGGCCGCTACCACCTGGATCCGCTTTCGAACGAGGAGACCGCGGCCTACGTGCGCCACCGTTTGCGCGTCGCGGGTGCGACCAGCGACGTGTTCACGGGCCCCGCGCTGCACGAAGTCTATCGCCTGTCCGGCGGTGTGCCTCGCGTCATCAACATCATTTGCGACCGCGCCTTGCTCGGTGCGTATTCGATGGACCGGCACCGCGTCACCTCCAACCTGGTGCGCAACGCCGCTGCCGAGGTGTTTGGTCGCCGTTTCACGCCTTACTGGATGCCTTGGGCTGCCACTGGTGCGACAGCCGTGGTCCTGCTGCTCGCCGCCGTAGCGCTGCTGGAATTTCAGCCGTGGAGCTCAATGGGGACGACGGCGCAGCCATCTCACCAGCAGGTGCAGCGCCCCGCCAACGCGACCCCTGCAGCGGCGAGCGCGACCGCTCCAGTCTCTTCGCAGCCGAAGCTGGCCGCCGTGGCTTCGACCCCTGCCACCAGTGCCGCGCCGGCGTCCGGCATGCACGAGCTGTTCGCGAAGCATGCGGCTGATACCGACACGGACAGCGCTTTCGGCGCCCTGTTCGGCCTGTGGGGGATTCAGTACGTGCGCGGGGGTGTCGACCCGTGCTCGCAAGCTTCTAAGCAAGGCCTCGAATGCCTGACGCAGCGTGGCTCCTTCGGACAGCTGCGCCTCTACAACCGCCCGGCCATCCTGCTGCTGAATGACGATGCGGGCGGCTCGCATCAGGTGGTCCTCAAAGGCCTCGACGACAGCCAGGCCCATCTGCAGATCGGCGGTACCGCCATGGACGTCGGGATCGCGGATCTCGCCCGTTACTGGCTGGGTGATTTCGTGATGCTGTGGCGACCCGGAACAGCACAAGTCAAGGCACTCTCGGAAGGAATGAAGGGGGATGACGTGCGCTGGCTGCGGCAGAGCCTGCAGCGCATCCAGGGCACGCACACCGACGGTCCGGTCAGCAATGTGTTCGATGCCGATCTGAGCAAGCTGGTACGTGACTTCCAGCGGGACCATCGGTTGATGGTGGATGGAATCGCAGGTGTACAGACCCAGATAGTTCTCGCCACCGCTTTGGCGGCAGCGGCCGCACCCCACGACTCGCCGCTGCTGTATGTTGCGAACACCCATGGCAGCTGACCGATGTCATTCATCCTCGACGCACTGAAGAAATCGGAAAGCGACCGTCAGCGGCAGAGCGGTCCGGCCCTGTATGAGGTCAAGGTGGCTGCGCCTCGCAGTCAGCTACCCTACTGGGCCATCGGACTCATCGTCCTGCTCGGCATCAACCTCGTCATCGTCGCCTGGGCGTTGCTCAGGCGGCCCTCACATGAGCCCGAAGGGCAGACGGCGGCGGCAAGCGCGCAGCCGGCTCCTGCGCCGCCCCCGCCCGCTGCAATAGCGTATGCGCCAGTCGCGGCGGCGCCCGGTGCGGCGTCGCAACCCGCCGGCGGCCTGACATCACGGCCCACTGGCGGCCCGACGTCGCAGTCCGCTGGGGCCCAGGCCAACAGCACTGTCGAAGCGCCCCCCGCCACGTTCATTGCCGCTGGGCAGCCCCCAGCTCAAGGTACAGTCTCGCCAGGAGAGAATCCCACCGCGAGCTCGGACCTGCCGCCTGAGGAGGATTCGACCCGCTCCGCTACCGCTTCCAGAGCGTCAGCGGGGGCTTCGGGGGAAGCGGCCGGGAACCCTGATGACTACGCTCCAGCGACCGAGCCGAGCAAGCGCGCCTCCCTGGGTTTCCACGTGACGCGCGGAACGGCGGAAGGCGTTCCCTTGTATTCGCAGGTCGCCAGCGGCGCGGGCATCCCCGAGCTGCGCTTGGACCTGCACGCCTACGACACCAATCCGGACAAGCGCTTCGTCCTCATCAACATGAAGAAGGAACGCGAGGGCGACATGCTGCCGGATGGCGCGACGAAGGTGGACACCATCACGCCCGATGGAGTCGTCCTCGACCACGAGGGCACGAAGTTTCTTCTGCCGCGTCCGTAGCGCGGCGCGTTCCCGCTACCTGCGGTGGACCCCGAAATATCGGGGTTGCGATGTGCGCCATTGATTGACACCATGGGCGGCGCGTCACACGCCTGGGGAAGCCACCCCCGGCGCAGGGAAGAAGCTTCGGCGGGGTCATCGAACCGGAGCAGGTGAGGCGACCAACTGGACTATACGGGCCCAAGCTCGAGACGGTTCACCCGAAGGCGTTGCCGCTTCCGGCCAGACCGCGAAAGGGAGCCATGGCGAGATTCACAACTTCCGTCGCGGAGAACGGCTCGTGAGCGCGTTCCCGCGTCCCGAGCCAGCGACGCGCGAAAGCCTGATCGTGCTCAGCACCGACAGCGCGCTCGTGGAAACGCTGCAGGTGCTCGGACATGATCATGACGTATTCACCGTGGGAGCGGAGTCGGACCTCGCAGCTCAACTCATCGCCGAGCACGCCGGGGTCGCGATTATCGACGCCGCCTCCGTCAGCAGCGCCATCGAGAAGCTGACCGACCGTCTGAAGTCGCAGTTCCCGGATCTGGTGCTGATCGTCGCGGGCGGCATCGACGATCAGAGCGCTCTCGCGGCGCAGATTACCGGCGGCACTGTTTATCGCTTCCTGCACAAACCTGTGTCGGAACAGAGAGTGCGACTGTTTGTCGAGGCCGCGTGGCGTCGCCACGGCCTGGAACATGCGGGCATCGTAGAAGCGACGGGCACGCTTCCGGTCCTGCAACCTGCGCGGACTGCGCTTCCTCCGGCGCTGCTCGTTGGCGGTGGCGCGGCATTGGGAGCGTTGGCACTGCTGGCAGTGTGGTTCGCCCTTCGCAAGCCCGAAATGCCCCAGCCGGCCACTGCCGCTACCAGCGAGAGTGCAGCAGCAGCCGCAGCGCGCGACGAAGTGTTGGAGAGTCTGCTGGCGCGCGCGGACAAGGCTTTTGCCGCGGGCGCCTACGTGAGCCCGCCTGAGGACAACGCAGCAGATCTCTATGCACAGGCCCTGCGCAGGAACGCCAACGACCCGCGCGCAGGCGAAGGTCTCGAGAAAGTCATCGACAAGCTGCTGTCGGCCGCCGAACAGCAACTGTTGGCCCAACACATCGATGCAGCGCAGAAACTGACGGATCAGGCCCGCGCGATCAAACCGGATCACGTCCGCGTCGCCTTCCTGACCGCGGAGATCGGCAAGGAGCGCGAGCGTGCCGTGCTCACGCAGGCACGCCAAGCGGCTGCCAGTGGCAATCTCGAGCAGGCGATCGCCGTACTTGATGGCTCGAAGGCCGGACGGTCCACCCTGGTCGCCGAGGCGCGCCGCGAGCTGGAGCAGAAGAAATTCGACGACCGCGTCGGCGAGTATCTGCACAAGTCCACCGATCGGATGCGCCGCGGTGAGCTGATCGAGCCCGCAGAGGACAACGCGCGCTTTTACATCGAATCCGCACGCGCCATCGCCCCCAACGACACGGAAGTCAGGCAGGCAGAGCGGCAGCTCGGCAGCCGTCTCGTAGCAGAAGCCCGCAAGGCGCTGAACGCGGGCAATGCCGACCAGGCGGATCGCTGGATCCAGGCTGCCACCGAAACCGCGGTGAGTCGCGATGATGTCAACTCGCTGACACGTGAGGAGCAGCGGGTACGCGCCGCGGCCAAGGCGGATGCGATGGCGCGCCTCGCGCTGCTCTTCAATCAGCGGATGGCGCAGGGCAAGGTCGACGATCCCCCCAACGACAGCGCGAAGTTCTATCTTGCGCAGCTGGTGCAATCTGACGCCGCACACCCCTCTACCGTGCTCGCGCGGCAATCATTTGCCGCTCGCACGCTGGATGAGGCCCGGGGGGCAGTGCGGAAACAGGACTATGTAGCTGCGCGGCGCTGGCTGACAGAGGCGCACGATGCCGGCGCCGACGACCCCAGCATCGCAGATGTGAACCGGGACATGGCCACTGCCCAGAACGCCCAGAAACAGGGCGCGCCGGAGGTCATATCCGCGGGCAGCCTCCAGCGCACCTACTACGTCGCCCCGGGTTTCCCGGCTTCCGCCGCCAGCCGGGGTCTCACGGGCTGGGTTGACGTGCAGTTTACTGTCAAAAGTGACGGCACCACGGCCGACGTCTCGATCGTCGGGGCCGAACCGGTTGGCATTTTTGAGGAATCGGCCATGGAAGCGGTCCGAAAATGGCACTACCGTCCGGTAGTGCGCAACGGCCAGACGGTGGATCAGCTCGCTCGTGTCCGGGTGCGCTTCGCGCTGCAACAGTAGCCAATGGCGAAACGCGCCCGTATGTCCTCCTCCAGACTTCTGGTCGTCGACCGTGACCATCGCTATGCCGAATGGCTATGCCACCATTTGGAGGCACTCTGCCCGGACGCGACCGTCAGCTCGGTGAACCTCCAGGAGCTCGACCGGTTGGCGGAAACACTGTCCGGTCGCGACTTCGACGTGCTGATGCTGGCGGCGCCGTTTGGATCCAGTCCCGACGACCCGGAGGCGCTCGGGATCGAGCTGCTGCGGAAATTGCGCGAGAAACCCGCCAGCCCTCCCGTGATCATCATCGCCGAAGAGGGCAACGAGCTGACCGCGGTGCGCGCAATACAGCTGGGCGCAGCGGACTATATCCCGAAGCGATTGATGACGCCGGACCGTTTGAAAACCGCCGTCAAGATCGCACTGCGTCGCATCGAGAAGCGCGTGGCACGGCGCCTTGCTGTACTCGCCGAGGAGGCGGAGGCGCGGGCGCGTGACGCGGCCGAAGCACAGGCTGCCGCGGAGGCGGCCGAAACCGAGTCGGTTTCACCTGATCCGATGCCCGCCCAGGATTTCATTCCCGGGTATACGATCCGCGCCCTGATCGGGGACTCGGAAAAAGCCGCCGTGTACCTGGCCACCAGTGCCGCGCTCGGACACAACATCGCGCTCAAGGTGTCCAAGACGATGCGCGACGACGTGGCCGGCCGTCAGTTCCTGGAGCGCGAATACACGGCGATCGCGGCCATCAAGGACCCCGCAGTCGTGCAGATCCACGACTACGGCGTGCACGCCGGTCACGAGTTCATCGCGATGGAATATCTGCCGCGCGGCGATCTCAAGGCGCGCATCCATCAACGCCTCACGGAAGGGGAAGCATTGCGCTACGTCGAGCAGATCGCCATGGCTCTGCAGGTCGTGCACGACGCCGGACTTCTGCACCGCGATCTGAAGCCCGCGAACGTCATGCTGCGGGAGAACGGCAACATCGCGCTGATCGATTTCGGACTCGCGCGCTCTCTTGATGGCACCACGCAAAGTACCCGTACCGGAGTGTTGCGTGGTTCTCCTTACTACATGAGTCCGGAGCAGGCTCTCGGCGAGCCGCTCGACGTGCGCTCGGACTTCTACAGCCTCGGCGTGATGCTCTATGAGATGCTGACGGGCCGCCGGCCGTTTACCGGCAGCTCCGCGATGGATGTGCTGCAACAACACGTCCACTCGCCCATGCCGCCGCTTCCCGCATCGCTCGCTCATCTGGAGCCGCTGTTGAGCACGCTGCTCGCCAAGTCTCGCGATGAGCGCTTCGCGAAGGCGCTCGAAGTCGCGGAGGCTGCGGCGGTGGCGCGGCGTGCAATCGAAAGCGAGCCGCGGCCGAGCGCCGCGTGAAGGCTGCAGCCGTGAGCGGTGCCTGCTGAAGCTGAGGGCGGCGCTACCGACGCTTGGATAGCGAGCGCTCTTTGATAATGCGAATAATATCTCGTACGAAGCGCATTCGTTTCCCTCAAATGGCTCACTTCACCTTGCGGCCGAGCCTCCAGGCCGTGAATCCCCAGGCGGCTGCAATCACTGCGCCCAGCACCGCGATCGAGGACGAGCTGAATCCCTTGTGGACCAGGAGATCCTGCACCTGTGCCGAAAGCGCGTCGCCGCCGCGGTAGACCGGTACGTCGTTGAAGCTCTTGGCTTTGTACTTGGTCTCGGTATCCACCACGCTGTAGAGCATCTCGCGGCCGGGGCGGATGAAGGCGTACTCACCGACGCGGCGCAGAACCATCGCAACCGCCAGCACGGCAAACGTGCCGCTGGCCGCGAGCCCCAAAAAGCTCGCCACCATCAACAAGGGCACCACGGTCAGAAGTGTCACGACACCGAACCGCTGGGCAATGCGGCCAGTCACGAAGAACTGCAGCACGATCGTCAGTGACTGCACGATGTAGTCGAGCCGGCTGAATATCTGCGTGCGTTCCGCCGGATCGCTGAAGGTCTTCTTCACGATGTCGAGCTGCTCGAGGTAGAGAAACGTCGTGACGGAGGACAGCAGCACCATGAACACGGCAATGCCGAGCAGATAGGGCGATTTGAGGACCAGCATGAGCCCGGCAAACGGATTGGCGCTACCGACGGGGCGGTCATCGCTTGCCGCCGCGATCTGGCCCGCTTGCCTGGCCTTGAAGATCGTTCCCTGGTGAATCAGGGTCCGCTGACACACGATGGCCACGACGAACAGCCCGGCACCCATGAACAGAACACCGGAGTTGCCGATTGACCCCACCACCAGATCGGTGGTCACCGGGCCCACGAGCGCCCCTGCCGTGCCACCTACCGCGATGATACCGAACAGCCGCTTGGTCTGATCCTTATTGAAGATCTCGAGCAGGAAGCTCCAGAACACCGACACGATGAACAGATTGAGGACGCTGATGAGCACGTAGAACACGGCCGGCATGAGCGTGCCCTGCGGGTTGCTCTTCAGTGCCACACCGATCGCGGCCAGCAGTACCGCCACGCCGCCATAGATTGCCGGCAGCAGGACCGACCGGCGGATTCGTGCAACCAACGTTGCATAGAGCATGACCACGCCGATGGATACGATCCAGGTGACCACGAACAGGTCCGAAACGCGCTGGCGCCCCAGGATCGTTCCAACAGTCTCGCGCACCGGGCGGACGGCAAAGTACCCGGCAAACACGGCGAAGAAGAGCACGAATGCCGCGATGACCGCGGGCATCTCGTCGGCTTCGATCCTGGTGCTCTTGCGCAGCAGCCTGGCCAGCGGAGAACCTTCGGAATTACTCATTGGGCCCCTTTATCGGTGTCGTTTTGTTCGAGCAAAGGTTGGGCAAACTAGCATGGCATCTATCCGGCCGGTAGCCGCCGGGTGACAAGAACGGTCAGTGCGGCGCGACATTTTGCCTAGCGCCCGCCCGGCGGCTGGGCGGGCGCCTCCACCGGCGTACGAAAAGTCCTGGCGGATGCCTCCGCCGCGCGCTGGGCGCGCAGGTGCTCGTAGCGGCGCCCGAGCATCAGCGCAACCCCGCCCCACAGGACGGAGAACACCACCCCGGCGCCCGTCGCTCCATACAGCCCGAATCCGGCGACCCGCAGGGCCGTCAGAATCCAGGCGGAGACGACATCACCGAGGCGGTACGCGACGACGTCGATGACGTTCTTGGTCTTGTAGCGACTGCCCTGTTCGACCACCGTAAAGCAGATCTCCCGGCTCGGCCGCGCAATGGCGTACTGGCCTACCTGCCGCGCGACCTGCAGAGCCTGGATCATCAACAACGTCGGCGACAGCGCCAGGGCGATGAACGCCACCACCATGATGATCGGATTGAGGACCAGCCCGGCGGTCACGCCGAAGCGGGTGACGAAACGTCCGAGGCCGAAGGTGAGGACGATAGCACTGGCAACATTGACGAACAGCGCGATGTCGGAGACCGCCACGGTGCGGCCCTCTACGCCAGGAAAACGCTGGGCGATGATGTCCGTCTGGAAGAAGTACGCCACGGTGGCTACCCACGTCATGAGCACCATGAACGCGGCCTGATTGCGCGAGATGGCAGACTTCAGAACCTCACCGAATCCCGCGAAGGGGTTGCCGGGCAGCCCGTGGTCGAGTGTCGTGCGCTGTGCCTCTGCGCTGCTCGCGCGCAGGCGGTCCTTCTCCCGCATCAGCAGATGCACCAACACAATCACCAGCGCGAAGCCGATGGCGGCCACCGACAGCAGGCCGCTCAGTCCAAGCGAATGCACGCCAAAACGCGTAACCAGCGGGCCGGCAATGGAGCCGATGCTGCCTCCGGCCGCTATGAGCGCGAACAACCGGGTTGCCTGACGCGGGGAGAATACGTCCGCCATCAGGCTCCAGAACACCGAGATCATGAACAGGTTGGCAACACTGAACCACCAGTAGTACGCCGCGGCGACCGCACGGCTCTCCGGTGCGCGATGGAACAGCCACTCAAACAACAGTATGTTCAGGACCCATAACCAGAACACGCCCGGCAACAGACGCCTGACGGTCACGCGCGCGGCCAGCCAGGTGTACAGCGGCGATGCAATCAGCGTACCGATGAAGGTGCCGGTGAACAGGTATTGCAACAGGTCAGCCCCAAACACCGTGGCCGTGGTGTCGCGCACCGGCTTCAGGATGTAGTAACTCCCGAGCATCATGAAATTGCAGAGGAACGCGAGCGCCACGGCGCGACGCTCCTGCGGCTCGATGTGCGCACTCAGGTTCAGGAGGCGCGTGAGCC
>CAZLYG010000070.1:8770-14815 GCA_964563075.1 uncultured Steroidobacteraceae bacterium
GATTGCGGTGTGTTAGATCGCTCGTCGTCGGCCAATGGACCCCGGCGGGTGTCGTCGGGCAGCGACGCTGGACATTACACGCCTGCCGCGGTGCATATGTTACCGTGCGGCTACGCTCCCGCTCCGCCCAGGGTCCGGCCGCATGGTGGAAAGCGAGCAGCCAATGTCCCTTTGCAAGTCCCTTGACAAGGGGGCGTCGCTTGCGGGTGAGCCCCTGGTCGATTGTCACGTCCGCCTCCGCTTCGTACCATCGGTACCGCTTGCGTTTCTTTCCGCCCCCGGGGGCCACGCCAGCGACATCGCCTGGAAGCGGGAGACCCTTGGAGACGGCTACCGGACAATTGACGGACTCTGCGGCAGGTCTCGGGGAGGTCCCCCGCCCCTGGCTGCGGGCAGCTTATTTCGGGGAGCTGCTCCTGGTCGCGCTCGTGTACTTCGGCGCCGGCTGGGCCGGGCTGCAACTGGCTTCGACGACCAAGCAGATCTCGCTCGTGTGGCCGGACACCGGCATCGCGCTCGCGATCCTCGTCCTGCGCGGCCGGCGGCTCTGGCCGGCGATCGCGGTCGCCTCGTTCGCGGCAAATCTCGTCACTGGCACGCATTGGCTGGGGGCGGCCTGGATCTCGGTGGGCGATACGCTCGAGGCCCTCATCGGGGCTACTGCGCTGCTGCGCGTGGGGTTTCGCCCTGCGCTGCGGCGGCTTCACGATGTCGCCTCGCTGTTTCTCCTGGCCGCCTGCCTGAGTACCGCAGTGGGTGCGACGGTCGGAGTTCTGGCGCTATGCGCTACAGGAGCCGCCTCCTGGAGCACTTTCAGCTTGTCGTGGTCCACATGGTGGATCGGCGACGCGGTCAGCGACCTGGTGGGCGCGCCCTTCCTGCTCGTGTGGATCGATCAGGCGAGGCGCGAGTGGCGCTTCGACCGGCTCAGCGAGGCCCTGCTCCTGATGGTCGCGATGCTCGGTTTGAGTCTGGCTGTTTTCGTCGACCACGGCACGAGTGTTCCCTATCCCGTGCATTATCTGATCTTCCCGGCCGTGATCTGGGCGGCGCTGCGGCTCGGGCAACATGGCACGGCGACCCTGGTGCTCGGCGCCGCCAGTGTCAGCATCGCGGCCACCCTCAAAGGGCGTGGGCCTTTCGTAACCACCTCGATGAGCAGCAGTCTGCTGCAGGTAACTTTGTTCATGGCCGTCGTGTCCGTCACGGGCCTGTTCCTGGGCGCGACGACGGCCGAACGCAACCGCGCCGAGCGCCGCCGCAGTGCCGACTACGCGCGCCTGCGCTCGAGCGAGGAACGCCTGGCCCGCCAAGCCGAAGAGTTGGCGGCTGCAGATCGGCGCAAGGACGAGTTCCTGGCAGTCCTGGGCCACGAGCTGCGCAATCCGCTGGCCCCCTTGCAGAATGCCCTCGAGCTGCTTGCACTCGGTGGGACCGACGCATCCATCCTGGTGCGCACTCGCGCACTGATGGAGCGGCAACTGCATCATCTGGTGCGGCTCGTGGACGATCTGCTCGATGTGGCGCGCATTCGCTCCGGGAAGATCGTGCTGGAGCTGGAGGCAGTGCAGCTGGCCGCGATGATCGCAAGCGCAGTGGAGCTCGCGCGCCCTCTCATCAACTCGAGGCGGCCTCAGCTGGACGGGTACGAGCCGGAAGAGCCGGTGTGGATTCATGCGGATCGCACCCGTCTCCCGCAGCTCCTCGCGAATCTCCTCAACAATGCGGCGAAGTACTCCTCCGACGGCGGGCACATCACGGTGCGCGCCGGAACCGATGCACGAACGGGGCTTGCGGAGGTGCGGGTGAGTGACACCGGAATCGGCATGACCCCCGATGCGCTGGCGAACGTGTTCGAGCTGTTCGCGCAGGCGGCCGGACCCGAGCATGCCGTGCAAGGCGGTCTGGGTGTCGGATTGAGCCTCGCGCGCAGCATCGCCGAGTTGCACGGCGGAACACTGGTTGCCACCAGCGAGGGTCCTGGCAAAGGCAGCGAGTTCCTCCTGCGGCTGCCTGTCTCGGAGAAGCCCGCCAGGACCAGGGACGCAGGGGAAAATGCTGCGCGCAAATCAGCCGGCAGCCGCATCCTGGTCGTGGACGACAACGTGGACGCCGCGGATAGCCTTGGGATCATGTTGTCCTATTCGGGGCACGAGGTGCGGGTTGTGTATAGCGGCCGCGACGCTCTGGCGGCCGCGGAGGCGCTCGGGCCGGATGCCATCATCCTCGACCTCGGGATGCCGGGGATGGACGGTTACGCGGTTGCGCATGCCCTGCGGTCCAACCCGAAGTTCCATGCAACACGCCTGATCGCCTTGTCAGGATACGGCCAGCTGGAGGACCGCCGGCGAACGGCCGAGGCAGGTTTCGACGAGCACCTCGTGAAGCCGGTGATCCTCGAGGCGCTCAACGCGGCGCTCGCTTCTCCCGGGCTGCACTCGCGCGCCTCGTAGCGTTGAATTTCCAACAGTCGCGCGCGCGACGGCGCTGAGCAGGGCGTTGCGCTCCGCCGCACGGAGCGCACTTGACAGCGTTGGCAGGGGGATTGTGCAATGCAGGCCCGGAGCTTGCTGGCACGGCAAGAATCGCGGTTCGGGAAAGCACATGCATCTGGTCGATACGACGCTGTTCTATTCGCCGACGAGCGGCGGCGTCAAGCGGTACTTGACGGCGAAGCACGCCTGGTTGAGTGCGCACTCTTCCTGGGAGCATTCGATCGTAGTGCCGGGACCGCGGTCGCAGCTGACGCGCGGCGGCGTATCCACCCTGTGCGCGCTGACGATTCCCGGGACCTTCAATTATCGCCTGCCCCTCAATCCGCGCGCCTGGAACCGGGTGCTGGACGCGCTCGAGCCCGACCTCATCGAGGCGGGTGACGCCTTTCATCCGGCCTGGAGCGCCTCCATTGTCGCCCGGCGCCGTGGGATTCCGCTCGTGGCCTTCTACCACTCCAATTTCCCGCAGCTCGTCGGCCGGCGCATCGGCTCGCTCAGCGAGCAAGTCGTCGGCCGCTATGTGCGCTGGCTCTATGAGCGCTTCGATGTCGTTTTTGCGCCGAGCCGCTCGATGTGCGAATTCCTCAAGAGCCTGGGAGTGCACCACGCAGTCCACCAACCCCTGGGCGTGGACGCAGACATTTTCCGGCCGGAACGGCGCTCGCCCGAGTTGCGTCGCCGGCTCGGCTTGTCCGCGAAAGTGCGACTGCTGGCCTATGCCGGCCGTTTCGCCGGGGAGAAGAATCTGCCCGTGCTGCTGCACGCCTTTGCGCGGCTCGGCGCCCCCTATCACCTGGTGCTGATAGGCGGCGATCGTGAGGCCCGGCCGAGCGCCAATGTGTCGATGTTGCCTTACCGCAAGGACAGCCTCGAGCTGGCCCAGTGGCTCGCGTCCGCGGATGCGCTGGTACATGCGGGCACGAAAGAGACCTTCGGCCTCGTGATTCTCGAGGCCATGGCGTGCGGGCGCCCCGTTGTGGCGGCTCGCGCGGGTGCCATTCCGGAGTTTGTTGACAGCAGCGTCGGCATGCTCGCGGAACCCAACAGCGGAGAGCGGATGGCCGAGGCCATCAGCGCCCTGTTTGAGCGGGATATCGAGGCCCTGGGCGCTGCCGCCCGCGCTCGCGTGCTGCGGCAGTTCACCTGGAACCTGGCGTTTCAGGCGCAGGTCGGTGTGTATGCGTCGCTCGTCGGGGCGCGGCGGGCCAAGCCGGTTCCGGCGCGATCGGCCCTGGAATTGCGGTCGCCGATGTCGTAGGTCGTGGTCTGCGCCCCTCTCGCGCGATCGCCATCTGTTTGCGCGTCACTTCTGAACGGCCGGCGTTGCCAACGGCGGTCCAGTGAACTCCGCTTCGATCGAGAAATCGATCAAGTCACCAACGCCCAGCGTCGTGCCCGGCGCAGGCACGCCAAAGGCGATGCCGAAGTCTGAGCGTTTGAACGAGCCGTGCGCGGAAAAACCGACGCGCGCCTGCGGGTCCATGTTGGGCATTCCGGCGTAGCCGCCATTGTAGGTCGCCACGAGCACCATCGGTCGCGTGACACCATGCAGCGTGAGAGTGCCGGATATCTCCATCGACTTCGCCCCTGTCATCCGGATCTTTTGCGACTCGAAGACGATCTGTGGATACTTCGCGGTGTCGAGCATCTGCGGTCCCTTCATGATGTCGACGCACATCCGTGGCGCGGCGTCCATCTCGAAGGATGCAGCATCGATGGTCGTCACCACCTTGGACGCGGATAGATTGCGAGGGTCCAAGGTCAAGTCCGCATCGAAGCGGCTGAAGCGCGTTGTGTAGGTGGAGAAACCCAAGTGACTGACGCGCAGAACCAGGCTGGCGTGGGACCTGTCGAGTTTGTACGCGCCCGCCGGGGGTGCTGCCAACGCCATGGCAGGAGGCTCAGCCGCTTCGGCCGCCTGCGATGAGCCGTCATGCAGCCCCAGTGTTGCGGTAACCAGCACGGGGAGAAGGACGCGCAACCCGGCAAGATTTGTGCGCTTCGCGCCAATGCCACGGTGTATCGGCGCCGTGTTGAAATGCATGGTCATCGGGTTCTCCTCGTAATCGATCGACCCGCTATTTTGCGGCCTTGTCTTTCGACACAACGTACCTGGCAAAATTGTTCAAAATGGCCTGCCAGCCTTGGCGCTGTTGTTCCTCCGGATGCGTCGTCTCCGCATCAAACGTGACACGCACCGTCACCCCGTTGGCTGCCGGCACGAACTCGACGATGGCGGCGCGGTCTCCGAACGCATACTCGATCAGCTTGCCTGGCACGATCCTGGTATACGTTCCGGTAAAGTCAAAGCCGAAGCTACCGTCTTTGGCTTCCATGCGCGATGAGAATTGCCCACCCACGCGCAAATCGACTGTGGATTTCGTCGTGTGCCAGTCGTCCGATGCCGCGTTCCACTGCTTGATGTCCTCCGGTGTAGTGTAAGCAGCCCAGACGTTGGCCACGGGGGCACTGACGAGGGTTTCAACGGTTATTTTCACAGGGGGGTCTCCATTGAGTCGGCTTCAATCGGCCGGGTATTGGAATGACGAACGGGGTTCTCGGAATCCGACATCACCCTGCGTTTTTTTCCGAGGGCTCAGGAGCGCAGGACGGGAGGCCGGCATGGCCCCGATCGCTACAGTGAGGCCGGAATGGCACGATCTCGCATCGGCGCAGGCCGCTCACGGCTTACCAGCCTCAGGACAGCACTTCGTATCTGAGGAGGTAAGGAAATACCCACAGCAGGAAGTAGAGCGCGATCAATGCGGCGCTGCCGAATACCCACGCGGTCGCCAGGCGTCGACCGCGTGGGCCGAATTTGATGTCCGCGGGGCCGAACGCACGGATTAAACACGCGAAGCTCAAAAGTACGCCGAGTCCCCCAAAGCCCAGGCCACCCATAATCTTCGTGAGTACGCCCACTACGAAATCGACGGGCTGATCGCGAAAGGCGTAGACGTGCGACCAAGTCATCCCAGCCTTGGTGGCCGTAAAGAGGAGGATTCGGCCAGCGCGAATATCGAAAGCGGCCGGCAGCAGGAACACCCACGTTCCCATAGCGATGAACGCAATGCCGACGAGAGAGAGGCCGAGCGCGACGAATCGCAACCGAACCCCCGTTGGCACTCCGTAGGCTTGCTGCCGCATAACGACAGAATAACACCGCTGACCCGACTGTCCCGTTCCCCCGCCGCGGACTTCCGCGCGCTAGGAAGTGCGGAGCCGGATCCGCCGGCATAGATGACCGTTGCGCAGCCACCTCACGAGCCAATTGTGAAGCCGCTGTTCATCGCGTGCCCGAGCGCCGGTCATACACCCTGCTGCCGAGAGTCGCACGTAGACTCGAGGTTATGCTAGTGGGCGGGTGCCAGTGGAAATCGGTACCTCGACGACTGACGCGCGGGAGGGTAGGTATGCGTCTGCTTAGCCGAGTTGTAGTTCTACTGGCGCTGTGCCTTGCGAATCCGTCGCTCGCTGCGGCGGCTGCTAAAGCGCGGTTGATATGGCAGCCGATTCAGGATTACGCATTTGGCCTGTAACTGTCGGATCC
>CAZLYG010000071.1:0-14778 GCA_964563075.1 uncultured Steroidobacteraceae bacterium
GATGCCGACGCCGAAGCCGAACCCGGGGACGGAATTCGGTTTGATGAACGCAGGGGCAGGCCCGATGAGGGTCGCGACATTGGGGTTCGCGCCGTGAGCGAGCAAGGCGTCAACGATATCGGCGTGACCTGCGCGCGCGGCGAACATCAATGCCGTCTGGCCGTACTTCGGTTCCCGGAAGTCCACGTGCGCGCCGTGCTTCAGCAACTGCTCGACCACTCCCAACACGCCGACCTGCGCCGCCATCATCAAAGGGGTCTCGCCGGCAGGCTCCGGGTGGTTGGGGTCGGCCCCTGCACTCAGCAACACGCCAACGATCTCCGGGTTGCCGTTGGTAATGGCGATACTCAACGGGCTCACGCCGCGCTCCGTCAAGCCGTTGGGATCGGCCCCAGCCTCGAGCAGCCGCTTCGTCTCCTCCAGATCATCCACGTGGACGCGCCAATGCAGTGCGGGTGTGCCGAACCAACCACGCGCGTTAGGGTCGGCTCCTTTCTGCAACAGCGCGTGCATAAGGGGCAGGTCGCCGTTCATGGAGGCGTTCGCAAGCGCGCCAGTTTCCGCGCCCGTCGCAGCATGCGCAACGAGAAGTGCGGTGATCGTCAACCATCCGCGGCCAAACATCTCGATTCCTCTCTCGAAGACCCTCCTGCGCGAGCAGGGCGTGGTCGCGAACGTGACCGGAGTTTTCTTCTACCGCTGGCTGTTCTAGCATAGCGAAAAGAACCGGAGAGACCTATGCGCCAGCCAACTTCTTTGTCGATGCTGGGCTCCCCTGAGGCGCGAACCAACAGGCGGGATCTGCTGCGGGTCGGGCTAGCCGCCTGCGCTGCCACGATGCTAGACTCGAGCCCTCCGGCGCGTGCTGCAGATGACGGCACTTCCCCGGAACCTTCCGCACTCGATGCCCGCCTGCTGCCCGGTTTCAAGGCCCAGAAGGTCCAGACCAGCGGCGCGACGCTGCAGACGGTCATAGGCGGCAGTGGCCCGCCTCTCCTGCTGATACACGGCGCGCCGCTCACACACCTATCCTGGTACCGGGTTGCGCCCGAGCTGGCGAAAAAATACACCGTCGTTGCCGCTGACCTGCGGGGGTACGGCGACAGCAGCAAGCCGGAGGACGGCGAGAATCACATCAACTATTCCAAGCGTGCCATGGCGCAGGACCAGGTAGAGCTGATGCGCCACTTCGGTTTCGATCGCTTTGCGGTTGTGGGCCACGACCGGGGCGGACGTGTGGCCCATCGTCTTGCACTGGATCATCCGGATGCGGTCACGCGCATGTCCGTGCTCGACATCGTGCCCACGTACTACCTGTACACGCACCTGACCAAGGCTTTTGTGGATGCCTACTTTCATTGGTTCCTCTTTATCCGCCCCGCCCCTTTTCCGGAGAACATCATCCTCGCGAACCCGGAGAGATATGCCAATGGGCCGCCGGAGCTGCGTGAGGAGTACCTGCGCATGATGAAGAACCCGGCCAATGTGCACGGAATGTGCGAGGACTACCGCGCCTCAGCCGGCATCGATATGCAGTTCGACGAAGCGGATTTGAACAAGAAGATCTCCTGTCCCGTGCACGTGCTATGGGCTAAGGACGGTCCTATGGGCCGCATGTACGACGTCATGGGTATCTGGAAGGAACGGGCCGTGCACGTCACTGGCGCCGCAATGCCGGGCGGACATAACTTCAACGAGACACATCCGCAGGAGACGCTGGCGCAGCTGCTGCCATTCCTGGCGGCCTGATGCCCAGGGGTGCCAACAAGGTACGCGGCTACGGGTGCTTGCGGTCCCCCTGAGCGGGTGACTCCGGTAGCGGGCCCGCTCAATCCTCATCGCGACGCCACACGCTCGGCATGCCATACGGGACTTCGATGTGCACGACATCGATCCGGACGATCCGGCCCGAAGTGATGTGAAAGAGCTCGAGCATGCACAGGCTGTTGGGTGAGCGGATGTAGGACTTCACCACCGAGCCATCGGCCAGGTGATCTTCTGCCGCGGCTGCATTGTGATCGATGAATGCCCTGGCCAGCACCAGGCCATGCGGCTCGTCGACCAGCATGTAGTCTCGGTCACGCACCGCGGTGTCGAAGATGAAGGTCCCCGTCTTGAACTGCTCCGCACAAGAGAGCTTGGCTTCGGGTCGATCGAATTTCGGGTTCAGCGTGGTCTCGAAGCCGTTCTCCTGGCGTCGGCAATCCTCGGTGAATGCGGTGAACAGCTTGCCGTCGTTCAACTGCAGCGTACTGAAATAGCCGTTCGCCAGATCGATCATCCGCCGCCTGGGGGTACGCTGCCCGGGCGCGAGCACCTGGCTCATCGCCGCGTAATGCACCAGAGCGTTGGGGTCTCCCGCAAGCGGAGACGGCGGGCGGGACCGATCCGGCTGGTTCGTGAGCGTCTCGGCCTCGGCTATCCGGCCGTCGACTACTTTCAGACGCAGGGCAAAGAACGCCAGTTGCCCCCGCTGCTCCACCAGCCCGAACGCACCCACTTGCCCCCTTGGCACGTCGGTGAACTCGAGGATCTTCGATGGCGCAGCCGTCGCGGTTCCCCACAAACCGTCACCGACATGCAGCCAGACGTTGTTTTCACTGAAGCGGACTTTGTCCGCCCAGGGCAGCCTGAACGCACCCCGCACCGGTAAGGCCGCCAGGTACCGGTTCGCGAAGCCCTCCAGACAAGCGGCGTCACACGGTGGGCTCACTGCGTAGCCAGAGAAAGCGGGCGGTTCCCTCGCAGGCACGGTGGCGCTGATGCTCAGCAGAGCGCTCATGAGCCACGTGCCGCGGGTCAGGATTGCGAGTCGCGTCATTCTGCTGCCCTCAGTTGAGATTCTTGCTGTGCACGACCCAGTGGGGATTGACGCACAACCCGCATTCCGCACCGACGAACAGATGCGCGGCGCGACGGTCACGTTTGAGCTGCCAGTTCAGCCACCCGACAGCGACGCCTGCGAACTCGCCGCCGTTGCGTTGCTGATAGGTGCCTTCATGCAGCACACCGCGGGCGAATGCTCGGAACACGGGCACATGATCGATTTTCTCGAAGTCGTCGTTGGCTTTGGCGAACGCGAGATCCTCCTCGTCACCACTTATGTAGGCGATCGGACCGTGCAGCTTCTTCAGACTCGCCTTCGTCAGGGGCTGCCCTCCTGCCATGGTGGTCACACCCGGGAAGAGCCCGCTGTTCCACAGGATCGTCGTGCGGATGCGAGGGTCGGCGGATACTTCCAGCGCCTGTGCGCCCCCGCACGACTGGCCCATTGCGGCAACCTTGGCGACATCGAGCCGGTCATGGAAGGGACTGCCCTGTCGCTCATTCTCCGTCATGGCCCAAGTGAGCGCGTCGAGCAGTTGTACCGAATGGGTGAGCGGAGGTGGCAACTGCCCGGCTCTCCCTGGTGGTATCGCAGGTGAAGCACCCGCCGGAATCGGCGCCATGGGTGGCGCTGACCACGAGGATTTGTCAGCGATGGGCCCGACGGCAATCACCAGGTAGCCATAGGAGGCGATGTCGCTCAGAAACCACCGGAACCGGTCCCCCGCATTCGCGCAGGCGCCATTTCCCCAAACCACCACGGGAAGGCGCCCTGCCGCCGCCAGATCGGCGGGGTGATACACAGTATGTGTGGGCAGAGACGGCTCCACTTCCATGACTGCCCGGTACGGACCTGAGCCCATGGGTGTGGTGGCCGGCACGTCCGAGCCGGATGGCGGGGGCGCAGTCGGCGGAGCTGCCAGCGCCAGAGCGCCAACCGACAGAGCGAGTGCCGCAGCGCTCGCGGACAAGGTACTACGGTGCATGATCGGGCCCCTGCGAGTTGGAGCGTAATTGTATGAGTTATCGAAGCAACACGGCGCCGCCATCGGTGTACAAAATGGAACAGTGCGTTCCGACTGGGTGAATTGTCTGGGCCGGCTCAGTCCGATATCAAGTGAGCTGCGGGTCCGAGCGCTGCGCTCGCGTGACGTACAGTTTCGGAAAACCGGTTGGCTCGCCTTCCCCTCCCGTCTCGGGTGCCCCCCTGGCCCCCTGCGGCGGTGAGGGGGAGGCTCTCCCTCCCGGCCCCTGCTCTGCTCAGTATTGAACCCGCACACCGAGTGTATACATTCTTCCGTAAACGTCGAACAGCTGTGTGTTGGTATAGGTCGAGCCGGTGAAGCCGAACGTCGCGGCCCGCGGGGGATCGCGGTTCATCAGATTGGACACATCGAGATAGACCTCGGTGGTGAGCCGGTCGCGGCGGATGGGCCGGTAAGAGAGCTGCAGGTTCGTGTACACGACCCCCGCGACATGATTGTCGTCGATGTCGATTCCCTGCCTCCAGGTCGAGTCATAGGTCCCATGCTCGACGAAACGCTCGTCGGCCGCCACCGAGAACTGGTCACGCTCATACTGCAGGCTGGCCGTTCCCTGCCAATGAGGGACGCCGCTGACGGTTCCGCCGGAGCCGCCCGGGCCGGTCTGTCCCGCGCGATCCACGGGCGCTGCCCCGGGCTGCTGTGTCGAAAGCTCCCGCATGTTCGAGGCCAGCAGCCGCGCGGTGAAGTGCTCGCCGCCGCCCAGCAGATGGATGCCATGGCGGTAGGAGAACTCGAAATCCTCGCCGCGGGCGCGGGCCTCCGCCATGTTGATGTAGGAGTTGCGGATGAGAGAGATGAACCCATCGGTACCGCGCACGATCTGCTGGCACACCTGCGTGGCGCCCAGTCTGCACTGGTCGACGATGGCCTGCGCGCCCAGCTGCCCGATGGCATCTGCAATCTTGATGTCGAAGGCATCCACGGAAGCGGCAAACCCATCGAGCCACGTGGGCTGGAATACCACCCCGTAGGTAAGCGTATCCGCCTTCTCCGGATTTACGTTCGGGTTACCCGCGTTGACGACGCTGACCGCGTAGGGAAGCGTCGACCCGGACTGGGGGTCGGTGACATTACCGGGACCGCGCGACGTGTCGAACCGCTCCGAGAGTGTCCCGGCACGCACGTCCCGCGAACGCGTCACCCGGAAGCGCACGTCCGAGTTCACTGACCAGTCGAGCCCTCCCTTCCAGGCCCAGATCCCGCCGCTGCCGGAGTAGTGCGCGTAGCGCGCCGCGCCATTGAAGTCGAGCTCCTTGGCAAAGGGGACCTGTGAGAGCAACGGCACCAGCACTTCGGCAAATTCCTCACTCACCCGATAGCCGCCGCTCGGGCTCGCGGAGGGACCGCGCTCGAAGATATTCGAATTGCCGGCATAGACGGCGGGCAGGCCGAGATAGCCCAGGGCCGGAGTGTTGAGAGGAATCGAAAGTTGGTTCAGATCGATGGGATAGATGACCTGGCTGAACCAGTCCTGGCGCCAGGAGCCGCCGAAAGCCGTGGAGACATCGCCGGCCCAGTCGTGGAAGGGCGAGCCCGACATCGTCACCTCGGCCACGTGCTGCTGAATGACCTGCTTCTGCGAGACGTCCTGGGTGATCCAGTCGATGGCGGCCTGCGAGGGCGCGCCGACTCCGAAGACATCCATCGGCACGCACCCGTTGTTGGGATACAGCAGCGTCGAGCGGCAGACGATGGTGCCGTTTGCCGGGTTCGTAACGGCATCCATGGCCTGATACACGCGATCGAGGCGGATCGCGCCGTCCATGAAAATGGTCGAATTGGTGCGGCCGTATTGATAATAGCCGTCCAGCTTCCAGGTGCCGATGTCGGCACTCACGCCGGTAGTGAACGACTTGAGCGTATTGTCCTGCTCGATCGTCTTGTCGGCGCCATAGTCGAGATCGCCGGCGCGTCCGAACTTGAAGGAGCTCAAGTGGAGCGCCGTCATCTGCTGCTGCACGGCTGCGGGGAGATACGGGTTGCCGCTGTAGATGGTCGCGCCCCACGTGCTGAACTGCGCTCCGGCGGGCGGCGACAGGTAGGAAGTGTCATTGAGCCCGTACAGCCCCTGGAGGAACAGCTGGACGTGGTCGGTGAGATCGAATGTGAGATGGCTGAAGGCCGACCCACGCTTGTCTTGCGGGGTCAGGTAGTTGTACATGAGTGGATCGACACCGTCCCCGCCCGACTGGGAGGATGTCGTGAAGTCAGCGCCCTTGACGAAGGGCGCTGTCGCACCGCCTGGCAGGAATTGGGTCCAGGCGAGGGGCCCGCTGGTGATCAGGCCTCCTTCCGTATACTGCGTCGAGCGGGCGTTCGGTGCCGTGATGCGCTGCGGCTGGCCCGGCTGGCCGAACAGCGGATTCGCCAGCACCCCCCAGCTTTGCTCCCAATCACGGCTAAAGGCGTTGCGGATCGCCTGCACGTGATAGAAGTCGACGGAGGCGACCAGGTGCAATCGCTCACCGATCGCGGTTCCGCCGGTGAGCGAGACCCGGTAGTTGCGATTGTCGTTCAGGTGAGTTTCCCCGCCCTGGACCTCGGCCTTGAAGCCGGTGTACTTCGTATCGAGGATGAAGTTGACCACGCCGCTGACGGCATCCGAGCCGTACGCAGCGGAGGCGCCGCCGGTCACCACTTCCATGTCCTTCAGCAGCGCCTGGGGAATCAGGTTGATATCGAGGGTACCCGTGCGTGTCGATGAGACCACGCGCCGGCCGTCGAGCAGTACCAGGGTGCGATTCGCCCCGACGCCGCGCAGGTTGAGGATCGTCGCGCCCGAGGCACCGGTCCAGCCCGATGCAGGCGCGCCCTCCGGCACGGCATTGCCGATGAATTGCGGCAGCTTGGTGACCGCTTCGCCAAGCGTGGTCGGCGCGAGGAGTTGCAGATCGTCGGATGACAGCTGCGTTACCGGTGTTGGTGTCGTCATGCCGTCCCGCTGTATGCGCGATCCAGTGACGGTCACTTCCTCCACACCCGCAGCGCTCGCGGCATCGGCGTCGTCTGCTCGCGCCACGCCGCTCATCCCCAGCGTCGACGTGAGGGTGAACGCCCCGGCCAGTGCGAGCGCCTTTACCGAATCGATGGATGGACGGCGCGCTGCTGCAATTGCGGCGCGCACGCCGTCGGCCAGGAACAGTGGCTTGTGCTTCAAGACTCCCCCCTTGTTGTAGCGATCAGGCAGCTATGACCGGCCGCCCTGTAGTTGTTTGAGCAGAGCGATGGTCTGCGGCTTGACTTCGGG
The DNA here is from genome assembly GCA_964563075.1 of uncultured Steroidobacteraceae bacterium. Classification (GTDB taxonomy): domain Bacteria; phylum Pseudomonadota; class Gammaproteobacteria; order Steroidobacterales; family Steroidobacteraceae; genus 13-2-20CM-66-19. The sequence continues at coordinate 7,120 of CAZLYG010000071.1, forward strand.
TGGGTGCGTGGCGAGGAATACGCCCTGCGCCCATGTCATCGCCGTCCGGCCTTGCTTGTCGGCCAGCTCGAGCCTGGCCCCGTGCTCCGCGAGGAAGCGGATGATGTCGTCCGAGCCGCGGTTGGCCGCTCCATGCAGCGCCGTCAGGCCCATCGAGTTCACCGCGTTCACATCGTTGCCGAGTGACTGAGCGAGCTTCACCGCCTCCAGCAACTTGGCCGGACCTTCATCGTAGGTTTGCGCTACGGTCCAGTTCACTCCGGCGGCGGCCATCAGCGCCGTCGTCCCATTGAAGGTCTCGATGTTCGGATCAGCGTGGTGCTCGAGCAGCAGATGCATGACCTCGACGTCGCCAGCCAGCGCAGCCCGGATGAAAGGCGTCTGGCCTGTGAAGTCGACCCAGGAGAGCGAGCCCAGCCGGGTGATCCAGCGGCGCTGCGGCGGGTACTCCTTGGTTCGAGCGTTCACATCGGCGCCGCGGGTAACGAGCTCGCGAATCAGGTCGAATGCGGCCGCCCTGTCTACGCCGTTGCCCTCGTGCGGGCCCGGGATATCCAAGTCGCGGATGTCGACGGCGGCCCAAAGCGGCGTCTCGCCGTACCAGTCCGTGACATTGACGTTTGCACCCTTGCCGATGAGAAAGTGGGCCACGGACAGATGGCCGTTCAAGATGGCCATGAGGAGCGGAGTTACGCCGTCCGCGTCGGCCTTCTCCAGCTTGGCCCCGTAGCTCAGCAACAGTTGAGCTGTATCGAGGTGTCCGTCCCGAGCCGCATACAGCAAGGCCGTCTTCGCCCCCGGAATCGGATCGCGCTCGCCGCGCTCAGGCCACCCGCCGCGAATGATGCCGGCGCCCTTGGAGCCCGCATTCGATGCCGGGCTTCTGAATTTCGGTACCTCGCCCGTTCGGGTCTGCGCGTCGACCTGGGCTCTGTGCTTGAGCAGCAGGCGTGCGACCTCCGTGTATCCGCCGCGCGCTGCGAACATGAGCGCAGTCTGCTGGTAGTGCGGGTCGCGCTGATCCACCACCGCGCCATGGTCGAGAAGCGCCCGCACTATGTCGGCATCGCCGATGCCTGCTGCCATCATCAGACACGTCTCGCCAGTGGAATCCGCTGAGTTGGCATCGGCGTGCGCCGCAAGCAGCATATGCACCATTGGCTCATCGTCATTGCCGATGGCCAGATGCAAAGGCAGCACACCGTAGCGATTGGCTCTGTTGACGTCCGCACCGGCCTCGACCAGCAGACGCGCCGTCCGCAGGTCCTGACGATGCACGATCCACTGCAGTGCCGGGGTACCGTCCGGACCCGGCGCATTGACATCGACGTGCGTGCGAATCAAATCATGGATGGTCTGTGCGTCGTCGTTTTCCGCTGCCGCTGCAAGCACGGCGGCTGGGCTCGGGTTGGCTGCCTCTGCAGCCGTTGCTCCCGCGACCCTGAGTGCCGGCGCCTCGGAGGCGGTGGGAGCGGCCATCGTGGAAGCGGAAGTCGTGGGAGCAGAAGTTGCGGCGGCGGCAGCAGCAGTTGCGCAACACAGCATCCACATCGTCACATCGATCAGCACTGCTCTCACACTTGCGCCCTCAAATATCCACCACGCCTGTGCTGTCGCCGAAGGACCTCGCCGGCACGTCGAGCTTGTGGAGCATGGCGAGCAGCAGATTCGACAATGGCGTCGTGGGATCGACCTTGATGTGCCGGCCTCCCTGCAGCTTCCCGCAGGCGCGGCCGGCGATCACGATCGGCAGAGGCTTGTGGTCATGCTGATTGCTGTTGCTCATGCCGCTGCCGTAGAGCACGAGCGCGTGGTCGAGCAGCGTGCCCTCACCGTCCGGCGTGTCGCCCAGTTTCTTCAGTAACGCTGCAAACGTGCGCACGTGGTATTGCTGCAGCTGGGCAAGCTTGGCGATGTTCTCCGGGATGTTGGAATGATGTGAGAGATTGTGGAACGGCTCGTTGATGCCGCTGGCCGGATACACGGCATTGCTGACTTCCTTCGCAAACATCAGCGTCGTGACGCGTGTGATATCCGCTTGCCAGGCGAGCACCTGCAGATCGAACATCAGCTTGATGTGCGTCTCGAAGTCATCCGGAATCCCGCTCGGGACCGGCGGGAGCTTCACGCCCGAGGGGACCTGCTGGGTCGCCAGCGCAATGCGGCGTTCGACTTCACGCACGTCGGTCAGATAGCGGTCCAGCCGGCTGCGATCGCTGGCCGGCAGAGTGCGTTGCAGGGAAGCGATCTCCGTGGAGACTGAGTCCAGAAGGCTGCGCGCTTCGCCGCGCCGCGCCGCCCGCTCCTGCTCGGTCGCGCCGTCCCCGAACAAACGCTCGAACACCACCTGAGGATTGTTCTCCATCGGCAGCGGCGACTTGGGCGTCTGCCAGGAGATCGTATTGCGATAGGCGCAGGAGAGCCCGGTGCCGCAGGTGAGGCTGCCGTCCTCGATCGACAGCTCCAGCGAGGGTAAGGGGGCGTCCTGGCCGATGTGCTTCGCGGCCACTTGATCCGCGGTGATGCCGAGCTCCGCTTCGGCACCCACGCCAGGATTGGCTCCGGAGAGATATACCGCAGAGGAGCGTGTATGGTTGGCACCTGCGGAGGCATCCTGGCCGTAGGCCAGGGGCAGGGTCAGCCCGCTGATCACGTTGACGTGCTCGCGGAAGGGTTCCAGCGGCTGCAGGATCTGCGGAAACTCGAAACCCGTGCCGACGCTCGCCGGCGTCCATCTGCTCATCACTGCGCCATGCGGAACGTAGATGCAGGCGAGCCGCGCACGCGGCTTCGAGGCTTGCGCGGCCCCCGCCCTGCCGGCCGGGATCATTGCATCCAGCAGAGGTAGTGCCAGGGCGGTGCCCGCTCCACGCAGGAAGGTGCGACGCGAAAGGAATCGCCTCGTCAGATAGTTCATGTGCCTGCTCCCAGTGCCATTCGTTCAGAGCGGACGCAGCTCCATCTGCAGTCCGAAAGGATCGGTGAAGCGCAGCTCGTGCCTGGAATGAGAGCTGACCTGCGCGCCGAGCTGGGTCAGCTCGCGACTGACGGCTTTGTGATCAAACGGCTCCACGTTGATGACGATTCGCTCCACGCGTGCAGGCTGCGCTGGGGCGCCGGCCTCCACGACCAGACGTGTGTCCGCGATCTGAAAGAAAGGCGAATCGCCGTGACGCCGGGGATGCGATTCGGCACCGAAGAATCGGCGATAGAACTGCAGCGATCGATCCAGGTCAGCGACGTGCAGAACGACTTGCGCGAGGCGCCGCGGCCGCACCAGCGCCTCCCCATCGACGATGCGGCCCGCCGGCTCGGTGGTCTTCGCCAGACCTCCGGGTGCGGCGAGGAGTTGGAAGCCGATTCCGTCAGGATCCGGAATGATTCCATAGCGCCCGGCGGGCAGACCCTCGGCCTTGAGCTGCTCGGCCATCGCATGTGCGTCGTAGTCCTGAACCAGCGCACAGAAATGATCGAAGAAGGCATGCGGTTGATTCGCGCGACTGCCGAGCGCGAGATACCCGATCCCGAGCCTCACGTAGTAACGCAACGGCGGATCCTTCTCCTTGTAGAGCTCGGGGTCGAACAGCCGGCCGTAGAATTTCCCGGCAGCCGTGACGTCGGGGACCACCGTGCCCATGTGTTCCAGCCCCGTCGACTTCAAGGGAAGCTGGGAGGCGGGCTGAGGCTCGTGGCCGGTCGTCGCTGCGGGGGTGTCTGGCTCCGTCGCGAGCGCCGGCAGGTGGGGTAACAGCGCTGCGATGCCGAGCCCGCTCAGCAAGGTGCGACGCGAAAGGACGGGGAAGTGGGGCCGCTCGCGCGGTTCTTCTGCATGGCTCATGGGTGGTTCTGCTCTTTCAAGTGGGGGGTCATGAGGCTCGCCTGTCGAACGCTGGGCAGTGCCACGGAGTCCGGAATCGCTCCCCCCTGCATCCGAAAGGGCAGGCTCTGGACGATCCCGAGCACGACGGCCGAGAAGCGGTAGTCGGCGCGTTTGGAGTCGCGCAGAATCTTGCGAATCGCCGGCTGGTCGTAGTACTCGACGCGGCGGCCCAGCGCGTAGGTCAGGAGCCTCTCGATGAGGCTGGTCATGAACGAATCGGAACGGGCAAGCAGCGCGGCGCGCAGATCGTTCACGCCGTTGAGCCGTGTGCCGTCGACGAGCTGCCCGGAAGCATCGATCGGTTTGGTGCCATCACGGTCGCGCCAGCGGCCGTCCAGGTCGAAGTGCTCGAGCGAGAAGCCGATGGGATCCATGATCTGATGGCAGGCCGCGCAGTTAGGGTTGGCGCGATGCAGCTCGAGCTTCTCGCGCACGGTCATCGGCCGGGAAAGGTCAGCGCCTTCCTTCAGATTCTGATCTACACCCGGAGGCGGTTGTGGAACCGGGGCCCCGAACAGCGTCTGCATCACCCAGGCGCCGCGTTGCACGGGAGAGGTACGGTCCCCGGCAGAGGTGATTGTCAGAATGCTGCCCTCACCCAGAAGGCCGCGGCGCGGCGAGCTGGCAGGGAGCGACACCCGTCGCATGTACCCGCCATGGACGTTCGGGATGCCGTAATGGCGCGCGAGGCGCTCGTTTACGAACGTGTAGTCGGCATCCAGCAGATCGATCAGGCTGCGGTCTTCGCGCATGATGTCGCCGAACAACATCTGCGTCTCTTGCCGGAAGGCCTGCCGCAGGTTTTCATCGAAGTCCGGGTCTGAAGGCTGCGCCGAGTGCAGCTCTCGCACTCGCAGCCACTGATCGGCGAAGTTGTCCACCAGAGCACGGGCACGTGGATCGGCCAGCATGCGCCGGGCCTGGCGCTCCAGAACGGCCGGGTTGCTCAGCTTGCCGGCGGCCGCATCCTCCAGGAGGCTCTCGTCGGGAATGCTGCTCCAGAGAAAGAAGGAGAGCCGCGAGGCCAGATCGGTGTCGCTGACGGGATAGACCACACCGGCCTGCATCGGCTGGGGGTGTGATTCGATGCGATAGAGGAACTGCGGATCGACCAGGAGCCGCGCCAGCGCCGCCCTGACGCCCTCCTCGAAGTCACCGGTGCGGCGGGCGTTCTCGTAGAAGCTCATCAGGAGGTCTACGCTGGAATCGGAGGGGCCGAGCTGCCTGCGGAAAGCCCTCGTCGCGAGGCTCGCCAGGATCTGTCGGGCGCAGCCTGCCTCCTCCTGTGGTTTTTGGGGATGGCACTGGAAGATCGCGCGGCGGCTGGGCGTATCGCCCGGCCCGGTCGCGTTGAAGGGACCGTCGATGGTCAGGCTCTCGAAGTCCTCACGCCGCGGCTGGGCCTTGGAGTAGAGATCGTCCACGCCGGCCGAGTGGCGCACATCGACCATCGCGACCTCGATCGTCTGAGGCCCTGCCTTCACGCGGAGTCTGAACTTGCGCTGGTCGGGGGCGTTGACCTGCGCTCCGTTGATCATCACGTCGACTCTGGGGGGAGGACCGCCCGCGGGCCCCGCAAAACGAAAGCCGGTGCCCGCGCTCACCCGAAACTCGTATTCCCCATCCAGTGGGAAGTTGTGGGTGACCCGGATGCCGCCGTGCGTACCCAAGGGCAGCCCCTCGGAATACCCTCGCTGGGACAGCCCTGCGGGGGCCGAATACTTGACCAGGACCGGCACCATGCCGCGGTCGCCGACCGCCCAGCGGCTGACTTTGATGCCTGCCGAGATGTAGCTCTGCACCAGCGTCGGAGAGACGCTCAGCACGTCCGCAATGTTGTCGAACCCCTCGCCCGCGTCGTCCGCCGGCAGCAAAGTGGCGGCATCGATGCTCAACCCGAGCAGATCGCGGATCGCGTTGGCATATTCGGTGCGGTTGAGACGGTGTGGGGCGACGATACCCGCGACCGGGTGTTGCGACTCGGCTTGGTCCAGGCGGGAGGCGAGTTGCCCCGCGAAGTCGTCCAGGACGGATCGCGAGGGGCGTGGCTTGCCGGCCGGAGGCATCATTCCGGTGCGCAGCTTGCGGACTGCCTTCTCCCACGTCTGCGCATCTTCGGGGATCTGCTCCGGGGTCAGTGCATCGAAGGCGACGCCGCCCGCCCAATCTTCGGTGTTGTGACAGCCCTCGCAATATTTGCCGAGCACGCTCCAATGGCCGGGGGCGGCCGTCATAGGATTCGAGGAGCTGCCCGCCGCGGATGCCGGCATCGCCACGGCCCAGATCATTGCCAATCCCGGCCCCAGCAGCATGGATCGAGCGGACGTGCGCCCGCGTCTGTCAGGCCCCGAGCGCCTCTGCCTCGACATGTATTCCCCTCGGTGAGCGGCCGCCTCGCAGCTCGCAGTTCAGTCGAACAGGATTAAGAGGTCCGGCCGTCGTGGGGATAAAGTGTCAAACGGTTAGCCCGGGGCGCTAGGAAGGTTAGTAACGTGCGGCTAACCACCCTGAAACGGATATTGGCAAGGCACGCCGTGGGGCTTACAGTGAATCCTGATGACTGAAGTCGACCCCGCCGCGATCCGGCGCCATCTCGAGCAGCTGCTGAGCTCGGACCCCCTGGCAAAGTCCGAGGCCAGTCAGCGGCTGCTATCCTATCTGGTGGAGCGTGCGCTGCAGAACACCACGCCCAAGGAAGCCGAGATCGCGATCGATGTGTTCGGCAAGGGTGCTTCGTTCAACGGCGCCGAAGATTCTGCTGTCCGCGTGGCCGTGCGTACGCTGCGGCAGAAGCTCGCCGAGTGCTACGCTGCTGCCGGGCCTGATGACGGGCTGCAGTTCGTCATTCCGAAGGGCGGATATCGCCTCACCGTAAGAGCAGACCCGCCCTCTCCAGAGGCCGATCGGAGCTCTGCTGCAGGCAAGCCGGTACGTCCGCGAGGTGGTTACTGGACTTCCGCTCTAGCCGTCCTGCTGGTGCTTTCTGCTTTAGGCAACGTGTGGCTGTGGTATCGCGGGGATTCGCGTTCTCACTCTGCCGCATCGATGCCGAACCCGGTTCGCGTGCGCGTGCGTGCCAGTCCTGTCTGGGGGGACCTGATTGCCAGCCGCCGACCGCTCACCCTGGTACTGGGCGATCTCTTCATGTTCACTCAGGTCGACCCCAAGACCGGCCGCACCCTCACGGTTCGCGATTCTCAAATCAACTCCAGCGAAGAGTTGCGGGCATTCCTGGCGAGCAATCCTTCGTTTGCCGCCGAGCGTGGCCAGCGCTATGTCTCCGTGATCCAGAAAGCAGCGGCAATCGGCATGGCGGATGTGTTGCAGATCGTCGATCAACCTGATCGGCAGATGGAGGTCACGGTGCGTGACGATCTGCAGGCGGACGACGTGCGCGATCACGACATCATCTATGTCGGACCCCTGACCGGCCTGGGCCTCCTGTCCGGCTACTATCAGGCCCGCTCGCGTTACCGGATAGAGACCGCGGACTCTGCGCTGACCGATCTGGACCGTCACAGAAGGTTCGTTGCACGGGGCACGCTGGGAGCCGAGCGCGAGGATTATGCGATCGTGGCGAAATTCCTCGGGCCCAGCGGTAACCACATCATGGTGATCACCTCCGGCGTGCGCAATGCGGGCGTCCTGCAGATCGTGCGTACCGTGACTTCCCCGGATGGGCTGAGACGGCTCGAGGCGAAGCTGCGTGCGAAACCCGGCCTGCGTGCAGATTCGTTCGAGGCGCTGCTGAAAGTAACCGGGTTCAGGCAGGCGGACCT
>CAZLYG010000072.1:0-14739 GCA_964563075.1 uncultured Steroidobacteraceae bacterium
CTCTCCTGGCGGGGATTTTGGCTTATGCCGGCAAGCAGTATCTGCTCAAGCCCCCGCCGCCACCGCACATCACCGGCATCGATGTGCCCGAGCACATCCACGTCGGCAAGCCTTACACCTTTACGATTCATTTCGACCAGGCGCCGGGGGGAGTCGTGGCCATCGAGCGCCAGGTGATGCAGAGCACCGAGAAATGGAGCGCCGACCTCAGCAATCAGAAAGTCACCGGTATGGAGAGTGCGCAGCAGGGCGCCATTCAATACGAGTTCCAACCGGAAGCGACGCCCTCGACATCGACTCTGCAGTTCGTGTTGATCGATCGCAACGGCCAGCGCAGTCAACCGCAGGTCGTGGCCTACGAGGTGACCGCTGCTCCTGCTCCGCCGCCTCCTCCGGTGGTACACCACGCGGCGCCGGTTTCCCATGCCTCATTCGGTGCCAGTTCATTGGTCTGCAGCGACTGTGGAACCATCGCAGGTATCCAAAAAGTACAGACGCAGCGCAAGGCGAAAGGGGTGGGTGCGGTGGCCGGTGCAGTGGTCGGCGGCCTGCTCGGTCACCTGGCTGGGCACGGGCGCGGTAAGACGGCGGCTACGGCGGGCGGTGCTGTTGGCGGCGGCCTCCTCGGAAATCTCATCGAGGGACACATCACCCAGACTCACTGGGAGATCACCGTCAAGTTGAATGGCGGGCAGCGCCAAACGATCGAGTCCGCTGAAGAGCCCTCCTGGTACGTCGGCGAGCGCGTGAGGGTGGTCGACGGCGAGATCATGCCCGCCGATTAGGCGGCTGCCCGAGAAGCACCATGTATCGATCTCTCATTGCAGCGCTGTTGCTGCTGGGCTCGAGTGCGCTCGCGTGTCTGGATGCGGCAGCGGCGCCGCCTCTGCAGGGGAGTGTGACCCAGGAGGAGAATGCTCCTCTGAATCCGGCGAGCTTCCCCAACGAGGATCCGAGCAAGTACAAGCCCGAGACGATGCCCAAGGCCCTTCAGGGTAGGACATCGCGCTGCATCGCCCCGGCAGGATGGATTCTGCTCGCGCAGGACGAGCACAACTGTTTGTACGCGATGCCGCTTCCCCCCTCGCCGGAAGGCCCGGGCGTAGTCGTCAACATGGGGGAGATCTACGAGCGCGAGCGCGGCGGCGCTCGCTGCGCTCCCAACCCCTGGAACCCCCAGACGGCGGTTTGTTTCGGCGGCGTTTCTCAGCCCGCACCAGGGACGCCTTCTGCTCCCGCGCCGCGCTCGGGCGGGGTTACGAAGTCCTCCGATCCCTGCCTGCCGTTCGGACCGGGCGGCTATGACTATTGCGCCAACCCGACACAGCCCGTCGGCTGCAACTGCTCGAAGCGTCGATCCCTGCGGCCGCCGCCACCACCGCCCCCGCCGCCCCCTCAGGGGAATCCGCTCCTCGACTCGTTGGACTACGTGCGAGGACTCGCTCAGGGGTTCGGAGACTGCGCGCAGTTCGGGATGGATCTGTATGCCGCAGGAGCTGCTTTCGCTCGGGGCGATTTCGTCAGCACTGCGCAGATACTGGGCCTGGAGCCCGGACAGTCGGTGATATTGCGGACCATTGCGAGTGAGCTGACGGCCAAGGCGCTAGGCGCCTCGCCCTTCGAGGCCGGACGACTGGCGGGGCGGCGTATCTGCAGTTATGTCGTCGTGCCCCAAGCCATCAAGGGCGCGGGCAAGTTCCTTGGGAAGCTGCGCGGCGGCGCGCGCGCGGGAGCCCCGCTGCCGGGTTCCGGGCCAGCCAATCCGATCTCGGGGAATGTCATCAGCGAAGCGGCCTCGGCCGATACCGACCTGCCGCCGGGCCAGCAGATCCTGCCGGGAAAGTGGATTCAAACTCCCAAAGGCCCGGTCCAACTCGGTCCTCGACTCGGTGCCGGCAAATTCGGCAATGTCTATCAGCTCCCCTCGGAGCCTGCGCAGGTGATCAAAGTCGGCAACGCAAAGCCGGTGACTCCTGCCTCCTTCACACGGCAGGTCGAGGGCGCGAATCTGCTCAAGTCCGCAGGCGTTGCCACACCCGCTATCGAGACGGGCGGTGCGGCCGCCGGTGCCGCCCCGCCGCTGCTATTCATGGAGAACGTCTTCTCCAAGTGGCCCGGAGCCAAGATCCTGGCGGACGTGGGCGAGCTGCAGCCCGCGCAGCTGCAGGCCGTGCAGAAGCTCTATCAACAGATCGGCAGCAAGGGGCTCGTGTGGGCCGATGGCAACCCTTCCAACATTTTTGTCTATCCGGGGGCCAACGGACTGTCTGCGGGAGTTGTCGATGCCGACATGGTCTTCGAAGCCGGAGCGCTGCGGGCGCAGCCGGCCATCGTGCAGAACAATCTCATCAACGTCCTGCAGAGCGTCGGCAAGATGAATCTCATCTTCGGGCCGGCCAATGCGAGCCAGATCATGCAGGCGCTGTTCAATGCCCGTTTTGGCGGTTGAGAAGCACGGTCCGGACTCCTATATAGAGGAGATGATCCAACGCGATCTTGTTCTCGAGCAGAGCTTCGCCGGCGGATTCGCCTACGAGAGCGAGTTTCTCTCCACGGCCGATGAACGCTCGCTGGTCGGTGAGATCGAACGCCTGCCGTTGGCGCGGGCACGGTACAAGGGCTTCCTGGCCAACCGCCGCGTCCTGAGCTACGGCGGCCAATACGACTTCTCCGCACAGGAGCTGCTGCCCGGCGAGCCGATTCCCGCTTTCCTGCATCCGCTACGCGCTCGAGCCGCCGCGTGGGTGGGCTTGACGGCAGAGGAGTTTACGCACGCCTTGATTGCGCAGTACCCCCCGGGCGCTCAGCTCGGGTGGCATCGCGACGTGCCGAATTTCGAGCTCGTGGTCGGGATCTCCCTCGCCGGTCGATGTCGCATGCGCTTCAGGCGCTACCCTCCGCGCTTTCGCGAGAAGTCCATCGCCCTCGACATCGAGCCGCGATCGATTTACCGGCTGCAAGGAGAGGCGCGCTGGGAGTGGCAGCACAGCGTTCCGCCTGTGCCGGTGTTGCGATACTCGATTACGTTTCGCACGTTGCGGGCGCGAGCGCACGCAGAACCCGGGCCAGGGCAGTCGCGTATAATCCCCACCAGCTGCGCCCGTAGCTCAGGCGGATAGAGCATCGGCCTTCTAAGCCGAGGGTCGGGGGTTCGAGTCCCTCCGGGCGCGCGAAACCGGGCGAATGATCGCACCCGCGGATTTCCCCCGCTCGAGCGGCCGAGATTCGACTGGAGCGGCTGGCCGCCTTTCAGAGCCTCCGCGAGCTGGATGATTTTTTCCTTCGCCTCGGCGGAGGCGAGTGGGCGCGGCTGCTCGGAGTCCGGCTGATCGGGCACCTCGATGGCCAGTGTGCGAACCATTCTCTTGGTGATGATTTCCCCGAGCCTCCTGTCCAGCTCCTCGTAGCTGACCTGGAAGCTGGCCGCAAACGCATCGGCCGCGCTCTTGTGCTCGCTCAGCAGTTGCAGATATCGCGCGAACTCCGACTTCTGCAGGCCCTCGACCGTGATCGCGTGGACCAGGAGCCAGCACTCAGCCGAGTACTTCTCCGCCATCAAACGTCTGCGCAGCGCCGGATCGTCGGGGCTCATCGTCAGCAGCCGCCGCATGGGAATGAATCCCAACCTCTGCGACAGCAGGACGCGCGCGATCCACGGATCGGGCTCGCCGACAATGACCTTGCTGCCTCGCAGATACGCTTTCGAGATCAGGCGCGCGAATCCCATCGCGAACCAATCTGGAAAGCGCATTTGCTGGCGTGCCAGAACGCTCTGCGCCAGGCCGAGGTACGCTCCCTCGGACTGATTCGACCGTCCGGCGTCCATCAAGACGTAGGCTTCCGCGTCGCGCGCGACGAACCCAAACGGGGGAGAGAGGCGCGGTCCGTAGCTGCCGTCCGCTTGCGCGAGCCGGACATATGTAGCGTGGTGCAGAGCGTAGATGTGGGTGCTCAGCGGCCCGCTGGAGCTCAGACCCATGAGCTTTTCGATCGCCACCTCGATCCGATGAGCGTTATGCGCCAAAGTGTGTGCGCTTGCGCCGCCCTCCGGGGTCATCACCTCGGTTCCCTGGTACGTGAGACTCCAGTAGGCCCGATCCGCGGCTTGCGCAGGTTGAGAGCAGGACATGCCCGCCGCAATGGCAGCAAGGAGAAGGCGCCGACTCGAGACCACAACCCCAGCCCCCTCGCGGGCGGATTTTCCAGTCCTCAGAGTGGCTTCGCCGTGGCCTCGCGATCAAGCTATACGGGCCACGTGGGCGCTCCCGGCGTGGATAATCCCCAGAGGTGCGGCGGCAAAGACTTCGTATATAGTTCGCGGCCCGTCGCGAAGGGATGGGTCGGAGCCGCGTACTCGGCATCAGAGTTCCTTGGTATTTCAAGGACTTACTGTGCGGAGGTGGCACTGCAGCCCCAGGGGGCGACGACGATGGTGGGCGTAGCTCAGTTGGTAGAGCCCCGGGTTGTGATCCCGGTTGTCGTGGGTTCGAGTCCCATCGTCCACCCCACCTTCGCTTTGGACAATTTGGGCCGTTAGCTCAGCTGGTAGAGCAGGAGACTCTTAATCTCTTGGTCGTAGGTTCGATCCCTACACGGCCCACCATCAAATCAAAAAATCAGACGCTTCAGTAGCTCACCGGGCCGCCTGAGGAGCCTCCATGGTCCCCGAACGGGGTCCCGAATCGCATGCGACGTTCTGATACGCGCGGTTAGCCCCTTTCCCCGCTCTCGATCCTCTGGCGAGAGCCATTCCGAAACCTGCAGAGTGTCCACGCCACCTAACAGTTCGCGTGCCCGTGACACTCGTTGCTATGGGCAAGTTTGTCGTCGCATCTCCTAGGTGATATCATTGATATCATCCGTCTCGAAGGAGACTGCTCATGGCCCAGCTCGTTGTCCGCAATCTCCCTGACGACCTCGTCAAGGAGCTCAAGCGCCGCGCTGCCAAGCATCGCCGCAGTGCTGAAGCCGAGCATCGCGAGATTCTCCAGGCCGCGCTGCGTGGCCCTCGCCGTCGTTCACTCGCCGAAGTCCTCGCCGCCATCCCCAATGTCGGCCGCGACGACGACTTCGCTCGCGTCCAGGACGATTCCCGAAGTTAGCCATGTACCTCCTCGACACGGATGTGATCAGTGAGGCCCGCAAAGTCGACCGCGCCAATCCAGGCGTCCGCGCCTTTTTTGCCAAAGTCGTCGCCGACGCTGTTCCCGTCCATCTCTCCGTCATCACCCTCGGCGAACTCCGTCAAGGCGTCGAGCGCATCCGCTACCGCGGGGACGAGCCTCAGGCTCAACTCCTCGAACGCTGGTTGGGCCGCGTGCTCGCCAATTGCTCCGATGCCATCCTTCCCTTCGACGAAGAGACCGCCGACCTCTGGGGCCGCCTCCGTGTCCCCAATCCCCACAACCCCATCGACAAGCAGATCGCCGCCACCGCGCTCCTCTACGGGCTCACCGTTGTCACGCGCAACGACTCCCATTACGCCGACACCGGCGCCCATGTCTTAAACCCTTTCTCCTAGCAACCCGCGTCGGAGGACACCCGTGGCGCGAAGGGCTGTTTGGCTCTCCCCAATCATCGTCGGCGCCGGCGCCTAGCCTGTGGCCGGCCGAGGTCGTTCATACGCTTTTGGGCGAAGTGCTGGTGTTCCCTTGGCACACCGCGCGCTGGGGCTCCGGGTGGCGCGCTACGTCCTGGGCATCGTTCCCGGTGTGGTCGAGCTCGTCCTCGTCGAGGGCACGCACATCACAGAGGTCTCGGACAAGGCCATTGGCGCGAACGGGGCGGAGCGCATCATGCAGCGGCAAAACGGCGAAACCTTGATGATAAGAAATGATTTCACCTGCATGGTGCTCGTGTGAAGGGTACCCAGGTACGTGTCGGTATCAATGCGCCGAAAGAGTGTCCCTATACACAGGGAAGAGATTTATGAACGCATCAAGGCAGAACAGGGCGACAGCCGTTCAGAGGAAGTCATTGCCGATGATGGCTCGCAGCTCGTAGCCGCGAATCCCCTCGACCTGACACCACCTGCGGCCTCACTCCTGAGGTTGAACCGGGGTCGAGTAAGTGCACCCAACCGCCCGCTGCGCTTTCACTTGCCGCCGGTCACTGGTGCTGACGACTGTCCTTGTGGCCGCCGCGCCAGGACCGCACCACGTTAGTGCGACCCATTGGCTCAGTCCGAACGATCGGGCAGGTTCACGCACCGGTCTGCCTCGCGGCAATTTCCTACAACAGCTCGGGACGTAGCGTTCTCGCTTCCAACATTGCCGCTGCGTACGCTGCCATCCCTGCGACGATTTGCACGATGCGATCGCGGTCGCCGATACGTCCGCACTGCGAGATGCCCTCATGAAAAGCTTTCATTGTACCCACTGCCAGAACCTGGTGTTCTTCGAGAATGTACGTTGTCTGAGCTGTGAGCACTCGCTCGCCTACCTGCCAGACCTCGGTCTCATGGCTGCGATCGAGAGGCAGGCCGATGGATCGTGGCAAGCGATGGGAATCAGCGAGTCCGCGCCCACCTATCGACTGTGCGAAAACTACCAGGGCTCGAATGTTTGCAATTGGGCAGTGCAAGATTCAGATCCGGGGAATCTGTGCAGTTCCTGCCGTCTGACTCGCGTCATACCGGATCTATCGAGTGAGCAAAACCGCAATGCGTGGTTCAAGCTCGAGCAGGCCAAGCGCCGGTTAGTCTACTCATTGCAGGCGTTGCGGCTCCCACTGAATCTGAAGAGCCCGGAGAACGAAACGGGGCTCGCTTTCGAGTTTCTCCAGGATGGGATTACAAAGGGCGGCGACGCGGAGCGGGTGATGACCGGGCACGACAATGGAGTGATCACGGTGAATATCGCCGAGGCGGACGATGTTTATCGGGAAAGGCAAAGGACCCTGCAGCACGAGCCCTACCGCACCCTGCTTGGACACTTCCGGCATGAAAGCGGTCACTACTACTGGGACCGGCTGATTGCCGAGGGTCCCCACCTACAGGGTTTCCGCCAGTTGTTCGGCGATGAGCAGCAGGACTATCCACGGTGCTTGAGGCGACACTACGACCAGGGCCCGCCGCAGAACTGGCAGGAGAACTTCATCAGCGCTTACGCCACCGCCCATCCGTGGGAGGATTGGGCAGAGTGCTGGGCACATTACCTCCACATGCTCGATGCCCTCGAAACCGCATCGTCCGCCGGACTATCGCTCATACCCAAGCGCGCCGGGGAACCGGTCATGCCGACGCCGGCAGATCCGCTGACAACCCCGCATCATCAGTTTGAGCGGATGATCGCTGAGTGGGTGTCGCTTACCTATGTGTTGAACAATCTCAGCCGCGGGCTGGGAGTCGGGGACGCTTATCCGTTTCTTCTCTCGACCACCGTCATCCGGAAGCTGCGCTTCATCCACGAAAGGATCGCAGATGCGCAATGACGAATCTGGAACTGCCCGGACAGGCAAGATCGTTCCGACAAGCTATTGACGCCACCGGCACCGTAGATCAACGGCGGAGGGGCGCGTACAGCTCGTCCAGGGCCGCGCGCACCTTGTACTTGACCGCGATGCGCCGGGGTTGCGCCTTTGCCTGTTTGGCGATCGAGATGGCCATCACACCATCGCGACCGGTAGCGCTGACGCTCTCCGGTCGGCGGCATCGGGCAGGATAAAGCGCGGGCAAAACCCGCCTAGAGATCGTGCGCGTCGCTGATGTTGAATCGCGCTCTCAGCCGTCTTCGAGCCAGATTCTCCTCGCATCGCTCGCCCGAGACGGTCAATACTCCGTTGTCCCAGAGTGATCTGGACGGAGTTCAAGTCCATCCCCGGAGGATCACGAACCGCCGCTGTACGCGATCCAGCGGCCTCTCAGCGATGTCCGCCGCAATGGTCGTGCGCTTCTTCCGCCCGCGCACCACACCGCAAAGATCTGCTCGACGCATCAGGCGCTGGACCGCGCATCGTGCGACAGGAATGCCTTCGCGGTGCAGCTGTCGCCAGACTTTGCGTGCGCCGTAGACCCGGAAGTTCTCGTCCCAGACCCTCCGGATTACCCTCGATTCGGTTATCGACGCATCCAGGTCTTCCTGGAGCGCCTGGGGTATCCGCTGAGTGCAGATCGAGCCCACCGGCTGTGGCGTTTTGTCGGCCTGCAAGTGCGAGAAAGCGACCTAGGCGGCGGATAGCTGGATCTCGCCCGCGCACGTTGGCGCCAACGGGCGGGGCGAGGGTGGGCCTATGACTTCGTGTTCGACGCATGCGCCAACGGACAGCAGCTGAAGTGCCTCACAGTGGTCGGGCCTACCGCCAGCGGGCCGTCGGTAGGGTCGGTTGAGCTCGCCCGCGTCGATCACCGGATAGCGAACAAGCGAAGGCGGGTGACTGAGGTACTTCGCCGACCAGTCCGATGTCCCTGTCCGAGCAGACAGCCGAACAACCGTTCCAGACGAGATAACATCAACGCCTCCCAGCCCACGCGCGGGAACCGAACAGACCGCCAATGCAACCCGCAGCCGCACCTTATGTACGCCTGCGCACCGACTCGGGTTGCCGACGCGACGAGACTGTTGCGTGAACGGTGCGCGCAACACTGTGCGATGTCGGCGATCAGCTCGATCCGCTCTGATTAGAGGTCCAAACCCTCCTCCTGCGCATCAACTTGGAGTTTTTCCCTATGTACCCGATCAAGACTCTTACTGTACTGACCGCGACTCTCGTCCTGATGGCGACCTTCGGCTGTGCAGCCACACGCACTCATGAGGCGACCGGTCAATACGTCGATGACAGTGTCATCACCGCCAAGGTAAAGGCTGCCGTCTACCACGAGCCCGATTTGAAGGTCTCCGAGATCAATGTCGAGACGTTCAAGGGCGTTTGAGTGTATCGCGCAGCTAAAGCCGCAGCGAAGTAACTTTGACGTTGCGCTGATCTACTTGCCCGATAGCTGGCACACGTGTTTCGAGGGCGAATCGTTCGACTTTCACGATTACCTCAAGGCGTTCTGCGCGCCTTCCAACATCCCGATCCAGATCGTACTTCAATCGAGCTTCGAGAGAACTTGCCGGGCAAATGTAATGTGGGGGATCAGCGTGGCGTTGTACGCCAAGGCCGGAGGCATCCCGTGGAAGTTGACTGGGCTGAATGCCGACGAAGCGTTTATTGGCATCAGCTACGCGATCAAACGCGATGGCGAGGGGAACGCATACAGTACCTGTTGCAGCCAGGTATTCGATCCGGATGGTACCGGGTTCCAATTCGTCGCGTACGATGCAAAAGAATTCGATCAGGACAGGCGAAAGAACCCATATCTGCGCTATTACGAGATGCAATCCGTCCTCTCCCGCAGCCTTGAGATCTATCAGCGTGGCCACTTCGGCAGCGTTCCGAAGAAGATCACGATCCACAAGAACACGGAATTTAAGGAGGAGGAGATACTAGGCGCACTTGATAGCTTTCGGGACGGTACGGAAATCGAACTGGTACAGATCATTCAGGGCGTCAATTGGAAGGGGATCCGCTTCAATGCGAAGTCGCCCCCCACGCCCTACAACTACCCCGTGATGCGCGGCACCTACATCCCAATCGACGTCAACGAGGCGCTGCTATGGACGCAAGGCAGCGTCACCGGAGTTCACGTCGATAACCCAAGCTTCAACGTTTACAAGGAGGGTGGGTTGAAGCCAACGCCCTCACCTCTGCTGCTTCGGCGGTTCACCGGCGCGGGCGGGTGGCATGAAACCTGCGCCGGGATTCTCAGTCTTACGAAAATGGACTGGAACAACAACACCCTTTACAAGAAGCTCCCAGTTACACTGGTCTACTCTAAGGCGTTTGCAGACATCATCCAGCAGAATCCAAACATGGTTGATACGATCTACGATTTCCGCAACTTTATGTAGCAGACCGCAACGGAATGTCCGATAGGTCGTCACTGCATGCCGCTGGGCCTTAGTGGGACAGAGCGGTCGTAGGCTGCGCCAGCCAGTGCACACCTATACTGCGACACGGCCACATTGACTGGTTCAGACACGACTGGAAATGCGATCGCGAGGTGGGGCCACGCGCCTCACCAGAAGACAGGCTAATGACATCAGCGGTGTGGCTGTTCAGCGGTCCGACGATTGACCAGCCAAGCCGATGACTGCGAAAGCCGAACAATCCGGTGGGGGGAACAAGGGTGAAGCCGGCGGAGTTTGAGGAACGCGAATACGAGGCGCCGCTTTATAACCAGCTAGAGCGTGGTGACCGACGGGTTTGGGCTCCTGGACAGGTATTCGAAGGTCATATCGGAATCGATCGTGCGCTGCTACTCGTCGACGACTGGATGTTTCGCTTGCATGGATATGCGGGCTGTCTGCCGGGTGCTGTTCTCGCCCGCTATGACTGGCCGCGTTCCTGGTTTCGTCATAGATCCCGCGGACGTCTTCCGAACTTCAGGCTTAATCTGCTCATTCAGGCTAAGCGCCCATATTGGAGCCGACGCCCATCGAAGCCCCTTCGCGCCAAAGGCATCTCCGGCCTCTTCTGGCGGTTCATTGTCGATCAGCACCAACAGCAGACCCTCGAGGCGGTCGCAGGTCGGTTGAAACGTCGAGCACTCGTTGTCTATGCCGCACCCGCGTTTCACCAGCATACTGCTCTTTTCCAGCATACTCGGCGAGGCACTCTCCCGCAGCACTCAACTTTCCCGTCTGTCGCGACTCTGCATCGGCACGAAGCCTGGAATTACTGCGCACCTGGTGCTGTAGGAATTGCTAACCCAGATCCGACCAATGTCAATGAACCGACCCTCAGCGACCGCATTGACGCCCTAATACAACAGGAGGCGGAATCGCAGGGCTGGCGCCCGGAGCTGAAAAGCTTGGCTGCCGAAATTCGTGCTGCTCTTGAAGATGAGAGGCTTGCGGAAACTTCGCGACGCAGCGCCTTCTTTGACCTTGTTCGAGAGATCGAACGCGATGCCGAGGGCCTGGAGGAGGCTGAGGTTGTGATTGCGTTTCTCGCCATGCTCGCATTCTGCAATCTCTACGCGGTCGAGTGGCACGTCCTCGGAGCAAGTTCTCCCTGACTGAGCACGGCCACTTTATGTGATGGCGGGCTGCGGCCTTCTGGTCACACTCGATGATGGATCGCCGGCGAGGTCCATCGCGTACTGTGACCACGCTGCGTGTCTTCTTCGCTCTCGATCTCTATATCGTCTTCGGGTTCGCACGACCGCGAAGCGGCGGTGCGGTCTGCGCGGCCGCAGGGCCGGGCAGAAGCTCCTGTAGGAAGCGCGGGGAGAGGTGCGGGCGTCTGAGTGCCCTGGTGGCTGAACAGGATCCCCGTCGGGGCTCTTGATTCACAAGAACCCCTCGGGGGAGTCTCCGGTTACGACGCCAGGAGACTCCCACAGTGTGCCATGTGCTACACGATCCCGCTTTTTTCCGTTTTCTCACCCAGATTGACGCGCAGCTCGCCGCCGAAGCACGCGAGAGGCGCTGTCCGGATTGTGCCGGCCCCCTGCACGTGGCGGACTTTCCTCGTAAGCCCCGGGGCTGTCCGGTTTCGGTGCGGGAGGAGTACTCCTTTCGGCTGAGCTTTACCTGCGGCCGGTGCGAGGCGCGCACGACGCCGGCCTCGGTGCGCTTTCTGGGCCGCCGGGTGTATGTGGCGGTCATGCTGATGCTGGCTTCGCCGCCAACGGGTTCCACTGCCGGCGCGCTCGCGGATCTGGTGGTGGTTCCTGTGCGCACGGTGAGGCGATGGCGGCGCTGGTGGCAGAAGGATTTCCAGCGAACCGCCTTCTGGCAGTCGGTCCGTGAACGCTTCGCGCCGCCTGTGTCGGCTGAAGGCTTGCCGCAGAGTCTGCTCGCGCGGTTCAAGGGGGCCAGTGGCCATGAGCGCCTGATACAGCTGTTGCGCTTCATCTCTCCCTTAAGCACCGCCTCCGTGATCAAGTAAATCGAGGGCCGCGAACGCGCGGTACGCGCTCCCGCAGAGGATGCCGGTGGCAGGCCGGGCAGAGGCCTCATAGCCTGCGCGCCACAACAACAACGCGGGCATGACCGCTGTTGGGAGCCGATCAGTGAGTTCCGATGACGATCCGCTCAAGCGCGATCGCTGGGCGCGGCTGCGTTTTGCGATCATAGGTCCCTTGCTGGCCGCCCCTCCCGCTGCGGGGGATCTGCAGGCGGCACTCGCGCAGCTCGCCGCGCGCACCTGGCGCCATCCGCTGACCGGGCTCGAGAGGCGCTTTGGCGCCTCCACCATCGAGCGCTGGTACTACGCCGCCCGAGGTGCCACCGACCCGATGGCGGTGTTGCGCAACCAGATCCGCAGCGACATCGGTTCGTTCTCAAGCATCTGCCCTCAGGCGGCCGAGGCGCTGCGCGCTCAGTACCTCGAGCACCCGGGTTGGACCGCCCAGCTGCACCACGATAACTTGCGCGTAGTGTTGGCCGCCGCCTCGGCTCCGGTGGCTTGTCCCTCGTATCCGAGCGTGCGGCGGTACCTGAAGGCCCAGGGCCTCACCCGCAAGCGACCCGCGCGCCGCAGCGCCGATGAGATCCTCAGCGGCAACGCCGCGCTCACCGAGCGCGAGATCAGAAGCTACGAGGTCGAGTACGTTCTGCAGCTGATGCACCTGGACTTCCACCACGGCTCGCGCAAGGTGCTGACCCGTGCCGGAGAGTGGACACAGCCGCTCCTGGTCGCCTTCATCGATGATCGCTCCCGTTACCTCGGTCACGCTCAGTGGTACACCGCGGAGGGCACCGAGCAACTCGTGCACGGGTTCTGCCAGGCGCTCTCGAAGGTCGGACTGCCTCGATCACTGATGAGCGATCGAGGCTCGGCCATGATGTCCGGCGAGTTCACCGCCGGGCTGACCGCGCTGGGCATCTTGCACGTGCCGACCCTTCCCCGCTCCCCGCACGTCAATGGTAAGCAAGAGAACCTCTGGTCGCGGGTCGAAGGGCGGCTGCTCGCGATGCTCGAAGGAGAGGCCAACCTCTCCCTCGATCAACTCAACCTCGCTACCCAGGCGTGGATCACCCAGGAGTACCACCGCACGGTGCACCGCGAGATCGGCGCCACGCCGCTCGAGCGGTATCTGGCCGGCCCCAGCGTCGCGCGCGAGTCTCCGGGAAGCGAAGCGCTGCGCGCCGCGTTCCGCATCGAGGTCAAGCGCCGCCAGCGCCGCTCCGATGGCACCGTCAGCCTCGAGGGTCAACGCTTCGAGATCCCTTCCCGCTATCGGCATCTCTCGGACCTTCATCTGCGCTACGCCCGCTGGGACTTGAGCCGCGTTGATCTGATCGATCCACACTCCGGAGCGATCCTCTGCCCCGTGCGCCCGATCGATAAGACCGCCAATGCTGAAGCGCTGCGCCGCGTGCTCGAGCCCGTCAGCACTGCCCCGCCGCCTCAAGCCACAGGCATCGCCCCGCTCCTGAAGCAGATGATCGCAGACTACGCCGCCACCGGTCTGCCGCCGGCGTATCTCCCCAACTCCAACTCACAGGATGACCCCGCATGAACCCGAAGCTCTTGGCCCTCTACGGCCTGAAGTTCGATCCGTTCTCCCCCGAGGTGCCGACCGAGGCGCTCTACCGCTCGCCGAAGATCGAGAACTTCTGTTGGCGTATCGAGCAGGCGCATCTGCGCGAGGGCGGCTTCGCCCTGATCCACGGCGATCCGGGCTCCGGCAAGAGTGTCGTGATGCGCGTCCTCGCCGAGCGCCTGGCGCGCCTGGCGGACCTATCCGTCGGCGTCGTGCACCACCCCCAGAGCAACCTCTCGGACTTCTACCGCGAGCTCGGGGACATCTTCGGCGTCTCGATCCGGGTCTCCAACCGTTGGGGCGGCTTCAAGGCGCTGCGCACCCGCTGGCTCGATCACCTGGGATCCACCACCCGCCGTTCCGTTTTGCTTTGCGACGAAGCGCAGGAAATGAGCCCCGTGGTCCTGAACGAGCTGCGCCTGCTCTCCAGCGCCCGCTTCGACTCCCAATCGCTCCTGTGCATCGTGCTCGCCGGCGACGCACGCCTCCTGGACAAGCTGCGCCGTGAGGAACTGATCCCGCTGGGCTCGCGCATCAGAACGCGCCTGGCCGCCGAGGCCGCCACCCGTGACGAATTGCTCGCCTGCCTCGAGCACCTGCTCGCCGCCGCTGGCAACGCCAGCCTCATGACGCGCGAGCTGCGCCAGACCCTCGTCGATCACGCCGCCGGAAACTACCGCATCCTCGTGTCCATGGCCGCCGAGCTGCTCATGAGCGCCGCACAGCGCGAGATCACCACCCTGGACGAGAAGCTCTATCTGCAGGTCTACGGAAAACCCGAAACTGCCTCACGCCGCGCTGTGGCCGCGCGCTGACCGGCCGTCCTCACCCAGATCCGTGCCGGTATTGCCGGCACGATCACTCACGCAACCCGTCCATCACCGATCGTGAAAACCGCTCCATCAGATAGCGTGACCGCGCTCACTGACAGGTCAGGGCATGCGACTCATAGCAAGCGAGTTCATCGCGCCTGGAAGTATCATCAGTCGCCGACCGGCGAATCGATGGGGGGACTTAAGGGCCAGGGGTATTGGGGGCTATTCGCGAGTGTGGGGTTCAGTGTCTGATCTCCGCAGCTACTGGCAAAGCTGCTGGCAAATCGGGACGCGCTGGGGTCCGGTGGGGGATTGACGGTCTTTCTGATCAGTAACTTGCTGTGTCGAGTCCCTCCCTTTCCATTCATACATTTCCCCCGTACTTCCGGC